>JAQXZM010000022.1 GCA_029227215.1 Bifidobacteriaceae bacterium
CGCGGCGACATCGGCAGCACGGCTGCGCAGTACGCCGCGCACCTGGGCGGCGTGCCGGACGTGCCCGAATGGGACGACGCTTTCGGCGCCGCCCCCGAGGACCCGTGGCACGAGGACGCCATCACGGTGAACCCGTACCTGGGCGCCGATGGCATCATGCCGTTCGTGGACGTGGCAGACGCCACCGACAAGGACGTGTTCGTGCTCGTGCGCACGTCGAACCCCTCGAGCTCCCAGCTGCAGACCGTCGTAACAGCGGCAGGCGCAGCAGATGCCGCAGATATCGCAGGCACCCGGCAGGGGAGCGGCGCCGGGAACAGCAGCGCCACCGTCTCCGACCTGGTCGCCGACCTCGTGGAGCAGTGGGGCAAGCCCACGCGCGGCGCGCACGGCTATTCGCGCGTGGGCGCCGTGGTGGGAGCCACGCACCCCGCCGAGGGCGCCGCGCTGCGGGCCCGCATGCCGCACACGTTCTTCCTTGTGCCCGGCTACGGCGCGCAGGGCGGCACCGCCGCGGACGTGGCGCACATGTTCGATGCGAACGGCTCCGGCGCGATCGTCAACTCGTCCCGTGGCATCATCGCCGCGTGGAAGAAGGACCCGCAGGCGTCCCGCTTCGACGCGGATGCGTTCGAAACCCCGCGCGACATGGCGCAGTCCGAGGCGATCCACGATGACGCCGCCGCGGCGCTCGAACTCGTGGGCGCGTGCGCGGCGCATGCCGCCGAGACGATGCGCGACGCCATCACCGACGCCCTCAACCACCGGTAAGCCACTGCCGGGCCATTCCTTATAATCCCAAGCAACCAGCCCCAACCAGCCCACCAGCCAACGCAAGGAGAACGCATGAGCGAGTTCACGCCCACGTATGTCCCGTCACGGCGGCCGGCACGGGTGGTGGAATGCCAGGAACTTACGGACGGCGTGGTGCGCCTCGCCCTCCGTGACTCCTACATCGCCCGCCATGCGCGCCCCGCCCAGTTCGTCAACCTCTATACGAAGAACGCGCAGCGTCTCTCGCCCCGCCCGTTCGGCGTGTGCGAAGTGGATGGCGATGTGTTCAGCCTCATCTTCGCCGTGGTGGGCAAGGGCACCGAGGAGTTCCGCCACCTGCGCCCCGGCGACACGGTGGACGTGCTCGGGCCCCTCGGCCGCGGCTACGACCTGCGCGAGGACGCCGACTATGTGCTCGTGGGCGGCGGCCTGGGCGTGCCGCCGCTCATCCGCGCCGCGCAGGAGCTGCACGGCCACGAGAACGCCACGTCCACGGTGCTGTTCGGCTACCGTAATGTGCATTTCGCCGATTCCTACGCCTCCCGCTGGGCGGACGACGTGCGCTCCATCGACGAATCCGAAGGCAACGTCATCACGCTTCTCGACCGTTGGGCCGCCGAACGTGGCATCACAGCCGATGCCGCCGGCTCGCTGCGCCCCGTGGCGGATGGCACGCGCCGCCCGGTGATCCTCACCTGCGGCCCGCTGGGCATGATGAAGGCGGTCTCCGCGTGGGCTGCGGACCGCGGCATCGCCGTGAAGGCGAGCCTCGAGGCCCGCATGGGCTGCGGCTTCGGCACCTGCGTGGTGTGCACGGTGCACACCACCCGCGGCATCTTGAAGACCTGCGTGGACGGCCCGGTGTTCGACACCGCGGAACTCGAAGGATGGGAGGCTGCCCGATGAGCGAGGCACCGATGACACAGCAGAACGCGGCGGCAGCCGCACAGGCCTCGGCAGCAACGCAGCCGGGCTCCGAGCCCGGCCAGCTGCCGTGCAATTTCGACGCGACGCGCCATTTCGAGTGGCACCACAAGACCGTCGTCGCCGGCGTCGAGTGGAAGAACCCCGTGGGCACCGCCTCCGGCACGTTCAACTTCGACGCGGTGCGCTGGTTCTATGACGTGAGCCAGCTGGGCGCCGTCACCACCAAGGGCGTCTCGCCCGTGCCGTGGGAGGGCAACCCCGTGCCGCGCACCGCCGAGACGCCCGCCGGCTCGGTGAACTCCGTGGGCCTGCAGAACCCCGGCATCGACGACTACCTGGTCAACGACCTGCCGCGCATCAAGGCGACGGGCGCCACCGTCATCACGAACGTCGCCGGCCACTCCGACGACGACTACGCCGAGGTCGTCAGCAAGCTCGCCGACCATGAGTCCGACATGCTCGAGATCAACGTGAGCTGCCCCAACGTCTCGGCGGACGGCCTGTCGACCGGCACCGACCCGGTGGCATTGAAGCGCCTCGTCAAGCGCCTGCGGCCGCTCACCGACAAGCCGATGATCGTCAAGCTCACGCCGAACGTCACCGACATCCGCCCCATCGCCGAGGCATGCATCGAAGGCGGCGCGGACGCGCTGTCGATGATCAACACCTTCGTGGGCATGCGCTTCGACATCCGCACCGGCAAACCGATCCTGGCGAACATCACCGGCGGCGTCTCCGGCCCGTGCGTGCACCCGATGGCGCTGGCGTTCGTGTACAAGACGCGCCAGGCGTTCCCCGAGATTCCGATCATCGGCATCGGCGGCATCTCGACGGGCGAGGACGCGTTGGAATTCCTGTATGCTGGGGCAAACGCCGTCGAAGTGGGTTCCGCGGCTCTCGCGGACCCGGTGGCACCGTTGCGCATCGCCACCGAGCTCGACGCTTTGCTCGACAAGCGGCCTGAACTGGCCCAAGCCCTGGAGGAGGGACGCACATGGTAGACATCGAACACGCCACGGCTGCGGAAGGCGCGGCAACGGAAAGCGTGGCAGCGGCGGCATCGTCGCAGGCGGCGCCGTCGCATGAGGAGTTCACGCAGTTCCTGCTGGAATGCGGCGCGCTGAAGTTCGGCTCGTTCACGCTGAAGTCCGGCCGCCAGTCGCCGTACTTCATCAACGCCGGCTCGTTCAACGACGGCACGCGCATCGCGCGCCTCGGCGAGTATTACGCCGCCACCATCGCCGCCGCGCAGAAGGCGGGCGTGCTGCCCGCCCATATCGACACGGTGTTCGGCCCCGCCTACAAGGGCATCCC
>JAQXZM010000023.1 GCA_029227215.1 Bifidobacteriaceae bacterium
CACGCTTGCAACCGAGCCAATCGTGCCCGTGTACGTTGGACCCACACGAGCCCATGCATGCGCACGTTTGCGGCACGTCCACAGTCAAGCCGATTCCGCTCGATTGCACGCGAACCTTTTCGCACGCACGTTTGCAGCCCGTCGACGATTGGTTCACCGAGTACGGATTACATGCGAACCTTTACGCACGCGCACTTGCAGCCTATCAGTCTGTTCAGTCAGTCATTTCTCGTGCTGATAATACTTCCGTGCTGATAACAAAAAACGGAAGCCGCTGTTGTGCGGTTTCCGTCAACTTGCTGGGGTACCTGGACTCGAACCAAGAATGGATGAACCAGAATCACCTGTGTTGCCAATTACACCATACCCCAATAGCCTTATCGGCTGGGCCTGGAATAACCAGACTGCGTACCCCTGACCGGATTTGAACCGGTGTTGGCGCCGTGAGAGGGCGTAGTCCTAGACCGCTAGACGACAGGGGCATTAACTTTTCCACGGTCACACCTTTCGGCGCAACAGTTGAATAATATACAGCGCCTTCACCGATATGGCAAATCGAGCATCCCCTCGGCGTGTCGCCGCATGATCCCAAGGGTTTCGCATCATCACAACCCAATGTCTGGCTTCCCCAAATGCAGAAAACGAGACCACGAATGCTTACCGCCGAACAGGGCATGCCATTCCCTCATGGCTGAAAGATCGGGACTCTTTCAAGGTCGGGCGGGGCATGCCATGCTGGACACACTCAAGGAGTCGGGAATGGCATGTGATGCTGGACACGCGACGGGCCGCTCAGGCCAAGTCCTCACGGTCCAGCATCACATGCCATTCCCTCTTGGCTGAAAAAGAACGCGGACTCGCCTGTCCTGCCTCAACCCAGCAGAGTCCCCGGCACCACTGAAGTGCCGTTTCCTATGAGTCTGCGGACGCATTTCCGACCGTCAGAGAGAACGGCACACGATCCGCGGATCCTCAGAGGAAAAGACACAAAATCCGAGACCAAAACCCCTGACAACCCGAAATCCACGAACAGAATCAGACATATCGGCACTCCCCCCGGTGCCGGAATGCCTGACGATCCGCATGCCGGCGCAGTCCGCGGGGAATCCAGTACCAGCCGGTGTACCAATGTGTCTGACGGTCTGGGCGGCCCGGCAGACTGTCCGAGACCCGGATCCTCGACCAGGACCAAAACCTCTGACAATCCGCCCGCCCGGAAGCCTGTCAGGGAATCCAGCACCAGACGCCATGCCAGAACCTCTGCGAATCCAGCCGCCTGCCGGACCGGCAGGCATGCCGGCACCACCTTGGTGCCGTTTCCCATGAGTCTGCGGGCGCATTCTGGATTGTCAGAGAGAACGGCACCCGATCCACGAATCCTCAGAGGAAAAGACACAAAATCCGAGACCAAAACCCCTGACAACCCAAAATCCACGAACAGAATCAGCCAATCCGGCACTCCCCCGGTACCGGAATGACTGCGGCTCCGGCACCCTGCCACATCGTCAGAGGTTTCCGCACCACAACAGGCTCACCTACCACCGCGAACTCCTCGATGCTGGGAATCCGCGTCATCGCCAAACCACCATGGGCCAGGGCACCCACGCGAATGCGCCCACACGAATGCGCCCGTGCGAATCGGAATGCCGCCCAAACCCCAAGTTGAGCGAATCCCTTCATGCCCAGCTTGGGGAGTTGGCCGGCGTCTAGGGCTCGGATCACCACAGATGCAGTCCGGAATCCCAAGCTGGGCGCGCACCTCATTGCCGAACTTGGCATCGCGTACAGCATTCCGGTTCAATCCGCCAAGAATGCTGGCCGAAATGCCAAGCTGGGCGAATTGCTTCTTCCTTCGCTTGGGGATTTGGCCAACGGCGCCCCGCATACAATGCCGCGCCGCAAAAACAAGGTGGCTGGGCTTGCAGTGCAAGTCCAGCCACTCAATCAGAAAGCTGCGATGCCGATCACCTCACGTGCACCGGCAGCCCGTCACCTCCCCCAACACCTCACAGGTGCTCAAGCAGACCCTTGAGGCGCGCAATCGTGAGATCCTTGCCGATGATCTCGGCGGACTCGAACAGCGGCGGCGACACGCGGCGCCCGGAGAGCGCGGTGCGCACCGGGCCGAACGCCAGGCGCGGCTTGTAACCGCCCTCGTCCACGAGTGCGGTGTTGAGCACCTCGTGGATGTGCTCGGCCTTCCACTCGCTCTCAGGCACGGCCTCGAGCGTGGCAATCGCCTTGGTAAGCACGTCGCCCGCAGACTCCTTGAGCGTCTTGCGCGCATCGGCATCCGGCTCGATGTACGGGGCATCGGAAAGCAGCGAGCCCACCATGCCGGAGACCTCGCCGAGCAGGCGCACGCGCGGCTGCACGAGCGGCGCGGCGGCGGTGAGCACAGTGCGCTCACGGTCGGTCAGCGCATCCCAGGTGTCGGCGGACACCACACCGTCGCGGTGCAGGTACGGCACGGAGCGGTTGAGGAAGTCCTGCGGATCGAGCATGCGGATGTGCTCGGCGTTGATGGCAATGGCCTTGTCGATGTCGAAATGCGCCGGGTTGGCCTTGACGTCGCGCACGTCGAACTTCTCGACCATCTCGTCCATCGAGAACACGTCGCGATCGGGGCCAATGGACCAGCCGAGCAGCGCGAGGTAGTTGAGCAGGCCTTCGCGAATGAAGCCGTGCTCGCGATGCAGGAACAGGTTGGACTCCGGGTCGCGCTTGGAAAGCTTCTTCTTGCCTTGGCCCATGACGTACGGCATGTGGCCGAACAGTGGCATCTGCTTGGCGATGCCAAGCTTCATCAGGTAGCGGTACAGCACGATCTGGCGGGGCGTGGAGCTGAGCAGGTCCTCGCCGCGCAGCACGACGTTGATCTCCATCATCGCGTCGTCCACTGGATTGGTGAGCGTGTAAAGCGGGTCGCCGTTCGGGCGCACGATCACATAATCCGGCACGGAACCGGCCTTGAACTCGATCGGCCCGCGGATAAGGTCCACGAACGAGATGTCCTCGTCGGGCATCTTGATGCGCAGCGCCGGCTTGCGGCCTTCCGCGCGGAACGCCGCCTTCTGCTCCTCGGTGAGGGTGCGGTCGTAGCCATCGTAGCCGAATGCCTTGGGGCGGCCTGCCGCCACGTTGCGTGCCTCGATCTCTTCCGGCGTGGAGTAGGACTCGTAGGCGTAGCCCGCCTCGAGCAGCTTGGCGGCGACATCCTTGTAGATGTCGGTGCGCTCGGACTGACGGTACGGGCCGTGCGGGCCACCGACGTTGATGCCCTCGTCCCAATCGATGCCCAGCCAGTTGAGCGCGTCGAGAATCTGGTTGTAACTTTCCTCGGTGTCGCGCGCGGCATCGGTGTCTTCGATGCGGAAGACGAACGTGCCATGGGTGTGGCGCGCCTCGGCCCAGTTGAACAGGGCGGTGCGCACCATGCCCACATGCGGCGTGCCCGTGGGCGACGGGCAGAATCGAACTCGAACGTTCTCCGGGAGTTCCGGACGATTGTTATCTTCAGACATAGCGCCATTTTGCCGCGAGAGTGAGACGAATCAGCCTACGGCAACGTGGCCCCGCCGCCCACAAGACGCCCCACAGCCACCCACAACCGTTCACTGGAACTTCTTGGCGAGTTCCTCGCGTTCGCGCTTGCGGTCGGCTTCCTCGGCATCGGATTTCGCGGCATCCGGGTCCCACACCACGTCCGCCTTGTGGCGCGACCATTCGAGCGAGGCGGCATGCGCCACCATGCGCACGAACTGCGCCGGTTCCATCGGGCGGTTGAGCTTGGCGAGGGTATCGGCATCGAAGAACACGCGCGGTACCCCGTGACGCTCCCCCAGCTCGTTGCAATAGAGCATGCTGCTGATCATGCCGGCGACGAGATTGCCATCGGTGGATTCGGCGAGCGCGCGGGAAGCCTGCATCGCGCCGTAGAACGCGAGCCCCACGGCGCACAGCGCCACGGAGACGCGCTCCACCGGGTCGCCGAGCTTCTCGGCATCCTGCTCGATCTGGTCCACGAACGCATCGCCGGCGTCCAGCGCCGCGGCGAATTCCGCGGTCGGGCCAGTAAATCCTTCAGCATCGCTGTTTGCCGCGTCATCGCCATAATCGACGCGGGCGCCCGTCTTCTGCGCCGCGGCCACGATGTGTTTCGCATCGCCATCGTCCGAATAGTCGGCGGCGGCATCGTACGCGTCATTGGCGGCGATCAGGGCGTCCACGACCTCCTGCGGCCTGCCAGGGATGGATTCGGCGCCTTCATAGACGAAATCGGCATCCGCGAGCGTCACGGATTGCGCGAGCTGAGGGTCCCCGATGATGAGCTTGGCGAATTCCTGGGTGAGCCGCACCTGCAGCTCCTCGGCGTATTTCGTGTCGTTCTCGAGGTACAGCGGCTTGGTGAGCGGCCACATCGCCATGAGCCGCTGCCCGGTCTCCGCCGCGTCTCGCACCGGTGCCTCATCGCACAGGCGACGGACCAACGCCGGGTCGTTCCAATCAGTTTCGTTCATCGTATGCCTCCCGCGCTTGGTGCAATCCGGATCACGAGCTGCCACATGGCGATCGCAAGGCGATCGCATGGCGATTCACGCCGCAATCCGGATTGATACAGACCATTCCATTATGCAATGCACAGGAAGGTTCCGCAGGCGGATTTGCCCACAGGGCAATGCAGGCCGCAGCGCATCACGCGTCACTGCACGTGCTTTGCCGGATCGGCGTAGGCATAGCCGAGCAAACGGTGGGATTCGTTCTCGAAGGTGAACGACGTGACGGACGCGAGCGCGGTCTGGCGCTTGAGCATGTTGTGCTCCGGCTTGCCCATCACCAAAGCGCGGCGCAAGCACCAGATGGGGGATTCATGGCTGACCACGATCACGTCCCTGCCAGTGAACGCCGGCGCAAAAGGCCGAACCTGGGACTGGGAATCAAACTGAGAATCAGCCACATCCGCAGAGTCCACCGCAGAACCTGCCGCAGAACCTGCCGCCCCCACCGCCAATCCAGCGCCCAGCACCGCCGTGTCTTCCACGGCGGAATCCGCGAAGGAATCCAGCAGCTCGTAGGTGAAGTCCACCATGCGCTCGGCGATATGCCGGTAACTTTCGCCCCACGACGGGCGGAACGGGTTGCCCATGAGCCGCCAGTGACCGTGGCGCCACAGAGCGCCTTCGCCTTTGCCCACGGTGGTGCCGCGGAACTCATTGCCCGCTTCGATGAGCCGGGCATCGGTGCGCAAGGCCAGGTCAGCTTCCCCCTGTGCCTCGCGCACCTCGTTGATGGCGTCGAGTATGCACCCAGCAGTCTCCTGAGCGCGTTCCAACGGCGACGAATACACGGCGATGGCCTGCACCGGCCCGGCATTGGCAGCCAGGTACTGCGCGGTGCGCTGTGCCATGCGGCGGCCCCGGTCGGAAAGGTGGTAGCCGGGCAGCCGCTCGTACAGCACATGCTCGGGGTTATGCACCTCGCCGTGCCGCACGAAATGGATCGTCGTGTACGTCACGCTCAGAAGCCCTCCTTCGCCTTCCAGGCGGAGATGCGGTGCAGCGCCTCGCGCAGGTTCTCTTGGCTGGTGGCGTAGCTGAAGCGCACATAGCGGGAGTTGCGTTCGAACGCATCGCCCGGCACGGCGGCGACCTTGGCGTTGGCGACCATCGCCTTGCAGAAGCTCATCGTGTCGTCGAAGGAATCCGGGATGCGCGCATACAGGTAGAACGCGCCGGATGCCGGCACGCAGTCGAAGCCTTGGGCTTTCAGACCGTAGTACAACAGGTTGCGGCGGGTGTGGTATTCCTTGATCATCGCGTCCACGTCGGCATCGCATTCGCGGTAGCCCACTGCGGCGGCATCCATCGCGGGGCGCGGGGCCGTGGCGACCGTGCTCTGGTGCACCTTGGCAATCTGGGCTATGAGCTCCTTGGGAGCGGCGACGTAGCCCAGGCGCCAGCCGGTCATCGCGAGCGTCTTGGAGCAGGAATCCACAAGCACCGTGCGGTCGGGAAGGAACTCGGCGATCGACGTGGTCGGCTCGTCGTAGGAGATGAGCGCATAGACCTCGTCGCTGAGCACCGCCGCCTTGTGGCGCGCCACCACGTCAGCGAGTGCCTTGATCTCGGCACGCGTGGGGTTCACGCCGGTGGGGTTGTTCGGGTAGTTGAGCACGAGCAGCGTGTTGACGTCCTCCAGCGCGGTGAGCGTGCGGTTGAGCGTCTCGGGGCTGAGCTTGAAGCCGGAACGCGACGTGTCGATGCGCACGGTCTGCGCGCCCAGCTGCGTGGCGATGGACTCATAGAAACCGAATGCCGGCGTCGGCACGATCACCACGTCCCCCGGGGAGATGAGCGTCGCCATCGCGGAGCGCAGCGCCTCGCTGGCACCGATCGTGGCGATGATCTGGTCAGGCTCGTAGGTAAGGCCGCGGCGTCGCTTGAGGAAGTCGCACACGGCTTCGCGGAAGTCCGGCGTGCCCACGGTCTGCGGGTAGTGCGTGTGGTTGTCTTTCAACGATTGGACAGCGGCGTCCTTGATTTTCTGCGGCGTATCGAAGTCCGGCTCGCCGAGCGTCAGCTTGATGACCCCCTCGAACTGGCTGGCATATGCGTCGAACGTGCGGATCAGAGACGCCTTCGAATTCTTGATGGAATCCGGAACCATGCTCATGAGGCTGAATTCATTGCCTTCTTGAGAAGCCATGCGATGTCCTTTCTTTCACGTTCCCACCGGAGTGCCGGGATTTCGGGGCTCCGCGCCATGCCGCCCGCCGACCATCGGCATCGAAGATGAAGTGATTGCTTAGTTCAAGACTACTCAAAAGACTACTCGATGCGGGAGCCGACACACTCCATTATCTCGAAACAACCCGGGCGTGTCGAGTCCGCCTTGTCGCGGCTCCACACGCCCGGTTGCTTCACTCATGGGGCACCGGCCCAAGGCACTTCATGAGTATCCTCAGGTACGCTCTCAGTGGCGGTCGTCATACCCGTTCGGATGGGTGGAGTGCCATGCCCATGCCGAGGCGATGATCTTGTCGATGTTGTCGAACTGCGGCTTCCAGCCGAGCACGGTGCGTGCCTTGTCGGACGCGGCGATGAGGGTGTCCGGGTCGCCAGGGCGGCGCGGCGCCATCTCGGCGGGGATCTCCTTGCCGGTCACGCGACGCGCGGCCTCAAGGATCTGCAGGTTCGAGAAGCCGGTGGACGAGCCGAGGTTGAATGCGTCGGACGGATTGCCGTCGCGCAGGTACTTGACGGCGAGGATGTGGGCGTCCGCCAGGTCGAAGGGGTGCACGTAGTCGCGCACGTTCGTGCCATCCGGCGTGTTGTAGTCGTTGCCGAAGATCTTGAGCTTGTCGCGCTTGCCCTGCGCCACCTGGAGCACGATCGGCAGCAGGTGGGTCTCGGGGTTGTGGTCCTCGCCGATGGAGCCGTCCGGCTTGGCACCGGCGACGTTGAAGTAGCGCAGCGCCACGAACTTGATGCCATAGGCTGCGTCTGACCAGCGCATGATCTTCTCCATCATGAGCTTGCTCTCGCCATAGGGGTTGATCGGGCGCTGCGGATCGTCCTCGTGGATCGGCATCTTATCAGGAATGCCATAGGTGGCGGCGGTGGACGAGAACACGATGCGCTTGACGCCCACCTCGTTCATGACCTCGAGCAGCTTGATCATGCCGGCGGTGTTGTTGTCGAAGTACTTGAGCGGGTTGCCCATCGATTCGGCGACGAGCGAGAACGCGGCGAAATGGATGACCGCGTCCACATCCGGGTTCTCGCGGAACACGCGGCGCATGAAGTCCTTGTCGGCAAGGTCGCCCTGGTAGAACTTCGCAGCCGGGTTCACGGCGGCGCGATGCCCCGTCACCAGGCTGTCGACCACGACGACCTTCTCTTCACCTCGCTCCACGAGACGGTCAACCATATGCGAGCCGATGTAACCGGCTCCCCCCAGCACCAATACAGTCATTCCCACTCCTTTGCACGCCGTTCGCGCCATGGCGCGGCAGGCCTGCTGTTGCGGTTTCGTTCTTGCGATTTGCGTTGCCGGGCGACCCGGCGACCGTGCCCATTCTAGGCACGCCGTTCGATCCGGCGCGAATGGCATGACGAACGACGGGTAAACAATCCACCCCGCGGGTAAACACACCCCTCGATGATGTGATAGATTTACTAAACAGATACGATAAACAGATACGACGATGTACCGGCAATCCCGCCAGTGCGCAAACCACGGACCCTCAGGGCAGTGAGGGTCTTTCCGAATCCGCGATAAACGTTTCGCGCACTGCGCCGGGATCATGAGCCGGCAAAGAAGAAGGAACCGAGGAATCGTCATGACATCGCATCCTTCAGCCGCCCCATCAGATGGAACCGCCGACCCTGGCGCTGCCACACCGGATTCGAAGCGCCGCGCCAAAGGACCCACGATCCGCGATGTCGCCAAGGCCGCCGGGGTCTCCCCCGCCGCGGTCTCCCGCGTGCTCAACAACGACGACAGCATGTCGGTGAGCGACGAGACGCGCGAGCGCATCTTCGCCGTCGCCAGCGAGATGGGCTACCGCAAGACCCGTCGCAGCCCGCGCCGCACCAAGCGCGAGTCACAGGTCAAGACGATCGCGGTGGTGCAAAAGCTCCCGCCGTTCTTCAAAGGCGAGGAGATGTTCGCCTATTACATCCGCGTCGCGCTGGAAAACAAGCTGGAGAAGCTGGGCTACAACGTGGCGCGCATCAATGGCAATTTCGGGGAGGAGGTCGGGCAGCTCATCGACCATCCCGCAGACGCGATCGCCGCCGTGGGCGTCTTCACCCCCAAGGAGATCGCAAGCCTGCGCCAGTTCCGCTGCCCGCTGCTCTCCATCTACACGAACACATCGGCGCAACGGTGCAACTGCGTGACGCCGGACTTCGAAACATCCGTCTCCACAGCGCTCGATTACTTCATCAGCCGCGGTCAGACCCGCATCGGCCTGCTGTGCACCGACCTGCAATTCTCCAAGCAGAACGTGCTGTACGACGACCCATTCCTGCGTTTCTTCCGCTACTACATGTCGCAGCGCGGGCTGTTCGTGCCGGGCTATGTGTATCGCGGTGCCATTACCGCAGACAGCGGTTACAAGCTGATGCGCCGCGCCATGATCGAGCACAAGGACGACCGCCCGCAGGCGTTCCTGTGCTGCGCGGACGCCATGGGCGTGGGCGCGCTCCAGGCGCTGCACGAGACGGGCATCAACGTGCCCCACGAGGTGAGCCTCATCACGTTCCAAGGCACCTCCGTGGCGCAGCAGGTCTACCCGGAGCTCAGCACGCTCACGCTCAACACGAACGCGATGGGGCAGGCGTCCGCGATGCTCATGCACGGCATGGTGACCGCGAACGAGTCGGTGAACGCCCCCTGCCACCTGCTGTTTGGCACCACGCTCGAGCTGCGCGGCAGCACGATCAACGACGCGATGCCGCCCATGGCGGCGCAGCCGCTGCCCACCGCGGCGAAGCGCTACGAGAGAATCGCCGTCTAGAACCGCTTTCTCAAATCGCGGCTCGGCATCGTGGTCCAGAAATCCGAAACCGGGATCCTAGAAGTTCCCGCCGTTCCAGCCCCAGTCGGTGGTGGCGGTATAACGGATGTAGGTGCGGTCCTCGGGGATGCCGAGCTCGGTGTTGAGCGCCGTCATGATGGCGTGCGTGAGCTTCTCCCATGCCGACTTCGGCACGTTGCTGCCGAACACATTGACCTCCACATACGCAGCGGGCTTCGAATCGTCGCCGCCGAAGTAGATCGGCATGTCGGACTCGAACGGGCACATGAGCCAGCCCTCGGACTTGCCGGGCACGGCGCTGATGGCCTTGCCATAGGCGGCCTTGAGGTGCTCGCGGTTCTCGGCGGTGAGCGGCGTGCTGACGTGGGTGTGGATAACAGGCATGTTTCCTCGATTCCTTAGGGCTTTGCAGCACCTGCAATCCGGCGTGCGAATCACCCGGCAGTGCCTTGGCGCACGGCATCAGGTCGCACGACGCTGGATCGCAGGAATAAACAATTCACCCTCATTGTAAAAGGCAATGAGGGTGAATTACATGGCGAAGCGCAAAGTTCCGCGCTCAGCGAGAGACGAAGCTGCCAGGCGTCATACGGCTGGAAAGGTCAGCGAACCGGAAAAGCAGAACCCGAGACATCACAGGCACCACCCTCTTCCTTGGAAGGCGCACGGGCGCACAGCCGTTTAGCCGAGCTGTTTACTTGGTGGCGTCGCCGTTCGCGGCATCGGCAGTCTTCTCGGCTTCCTCGACGCGGCGACCTGCGCCCGGGCCATGGGTGAGCGACCAAGTGCCAAGACGGTGGGCGACGGAGTTCTCTTTGACCGGCTTGTTCGGATCCGGAGCATCGAGCAGCCACTTGCGGATCACGAAATTCCACACGGCGACGACGACGGTGGCGATGAGCTTGCCGATGTTGGCATAGAGCGTGTAGCGCCCATGATCGGTGTATTGCGTCGACGGGTCGATGACCACGGACGTGCAGCACCAGATGATCGCGTCGTTGATGAGCAGGCCGATGGCGGAGCTCAGCAGGAAGATGAGCATCTCCATCCACCGTGCCATGTCGTCGCGGTGCACGAAGACGTACTTCATGCTGGCGGTGTAGTTGAAGCACAGCGAGATGAGGAACGAAATGGTGGCGGCGACCGTCGCGTTCATGTGCAGGGCTACGAGCAGATTGAGGATGCCCCAGTCGATGAAGAACGCGATGATGCCGACGATTCCGAACTTCACGACCTGTTCAAACAGTTTTTTCACATGGGTGATGATAACCACGCCCGGGGAACAAGAGCGGCAGCGCTCTCATATCGGTAACCGTTCAGGGAAGATCGCAGTGGATTGGAAGCCATCGGTGCGAATCATCCCGGTGCGAATCATCTCAGTGCGAATCATCTCAGTGCGAATTCCGCGATACAAAAAGCGGCCGCCCGGCGCTGCAATGCAACGCGGGCGGCCGCTGGATTCACGTCGGGATCACACGGATGCCGACGGAAACGAGCCTTGGCTGTGCCTTACTCGGCGACGACCTTGACGGTGAACTTCGCGGAGATCTCGGGGTGCAGCTGCACTTCTGCCGGGAACTCACCGGTGGTCTTGATGCCTTCCATCGTGATGGAGGAGGCTTCGACCGCGGTGCCAGCGGCCTTGAGGGCGGCGGCGACAGCGGCGGCGTTCACGCCACCGAAGAGCTTGCCGGACTCGGAGACCTTGGCGGCGATGGTCACGGTGGTGCCTTCGATCGCGTTCTTGGCGGCGACGGCATCCTCGCGGGAAGCGAGGGCCTTGGCGCGACGGGCGCGCTTGAGGGCTTCGACCTGCTTGCCGGCACCCTTGCTCCATGCGAAGGCGAGGCCCTGCGGGAACAGGTAGTTGCGGGCATAACCGGCCTTGACGTGGACTTCGTCGCCGGACTGGCCGAGGTTGGACACGGTCTTGGTCAGGATGACCTTAACGGACTTCGACATTGTTGTTCAATCCTTTCCGACTACCGGTTCAGCGACCGTTGGAGGCGTAGGGCAGAAGGGCCATCTCGCGGGCGTTCTTGATCGCCTTGGAGATCTCGCGCTGCTCCTGCACGGTGACGCCGGTGATGCGACGGGAACGGATCTTGCCGCGGTCAGAGATGAACTTGCGCAGCAGGGCGACGTCCTTGTAGTCAATCTCCTTGACGTGGGCGGCGCGAAGCGGGTTCGGCTTCTTCTTGAACGGCTTGACAGGGGGCTGAGGCCTCTTGCGTGACATAACTTATGCTCCTTTAAATCTGAAATTGTTGAACGGCTGCCATCCACAGCTCTTCTGCGGTGCAATGCGTTCTGCATTGCGAATGGCCGTGCCGTTTGTGCTATCGAACGTGGTCGAAAGTGTGCGTACCTGCTGGGCGGAATCAGAACGTGACGTCGTCCCCGCCGAACTCATCGCCGCCATCGTCAGACGACTGCGAGCCGGCGCTTCCGAAGCTGCCGAAGCTCTGGGCTCCCTGGGACTCGACGCCCCAGACGTCCTGGCTGGGCGCAGGCTGTGCCGCCGGTGCAGTGGGCGCTGCCTGCGCAGGCTGTGCTGCCTGGGCATTGCCATAACCGCCGTTGTAGCCGCCGCGTGCGCCACCGGAATACCCGCCGCGCTGTGCATTGGCACCGCCGTTATAGCCGCCATTGTAGCCATTGCCGCTGTTGCCAGCGTTGTAACCGCCACCGTTGTAGTTGCCAGAGCCACCGGCACGCGTCACCACTGCGGTGTTGCGCGACAGCGCCGGACCGATCTCCGTGACGCGGATCTCGAAGACCGTGCGCTGGCTGCCATCCTGCGCGGTGTATGAGCGCGACGTCAGGTTGCCCTGCACGATCACGCGCATGCCCTTGCTCAGGCTGGCCTTGATGTTGCTGGCCATCGTCTGGTACTGGCTGTCCCATGCGCTGCAGCTGAGGAACAGCGCCTGGCCGTCCTCGAACTGCTGCGTCTGGCGGTTGTAGGTGCGCGGCGTGGAGGCGATGCGGAAATCGCAAACGGTATTTCCATTGCCAACCGTGCGCAGCTCAGGGTCTGCAACCAGGTTTCCCACGACGGTGATCTGGGTTTCTCCAGCCATTGTTCCTCACGATCCTCACGGTGCAGCCGGTTTCCCAGCCACTTTGACGAATGCCTTTCATTGCGGTGAAGCAAGCCCGGCAATTATACATTTCTGCCGGTTGGGGCATCCGCACCTGTGTGTCCGATCGGGTCTGATGGGACGATTCGCAGTTTCAACGGGACTTCAGGCGACACCCTCGACCTGTGTGCGAAAGAACTTACTTGTCCTTGCGCAGGATCTTGGTGCGGACGATTGCTTCGTTGAGGTTGAGCAGACGGTCGAGCTCGTCGGACGTCGCCGGCTCAGCGGTGTAGTTGACCACGACGTAGTTGCCTTCGGTCTTGCCGTTGATCTCATAGGCAAGCTTGCGGCGACCCCACACGTTGACCTCGTCAACCGTACCCTTTTCATTGGTGACGGTTTCCAGATACTGATCCACGAGCTTACGCAGCGCGTGCTCGTCGAGCTCAGGATTAGCGATGAGCATCAGTTCATACTTGTGCGCAGACATCACCCACCTCCTTCGGGCTAATGGCTACGGGACGTTCCCGCAGCAGGAGTGTGTAAGCGCGTGCCAAGCGACCGATGCATGCGCCCAAGCGCCATGCATGCCCGCAAGGCAACTGTTCCAAGATACACCCGCCCGCAGACTCCTATGGGCGTTGTGGCGCACGGCTTAGGACATGCGTGGAATGCATATGCTTCAGGCGCGCATACGACCCGGGAGGAAGCCGCCTGCGTTCGAGGCAGTGCCTCATGGGGCATTGAAAACCGTTGGAATTCCAAGGCTGCGTAGGCGTAGGCATTTGGCGATCTCGAGTGTGGCAAAACGTTTTAGCAGCGCAAATTCGAGCATGAGGCCGCGTTCGATATGTCAAAAATCTTCACGATTTTCACACGACACGCCGCGGCAGCGATAGCGCTCCTTGCTAAAATGAAGAACTGCAAGAGGAACCTAGGTTTGGTAGGGATAGAGCCAAAACAGGATGACTAAGAGGTCGTACTGTTTCCAGCTCCACAGAAAGCACTCATAAGGTGCGATCGTTCTTTGCCAAACAACCTGTCACCAATGCAGGTTCGACGATATGAAAGGAGCCTAAAATGACCGCCGCAGGATTTTCTTCCCGTTTCCACCTCTTCGGCCGCGGAGACGACAAAGCCGAGAGCGAGACCAAGCCGGTTGAGCAGCTCCATCTCCGCGTCCTGCCCGTAGATGGTGCTACTTATGTTTTGCAGATGAGAGTCAAGGACGAGAACATCCTTGATGATCAGACCATTGAGGTTCAGAAGTTCCTCAAGTACGTGTCGGACACCTTCTCCCCCAAGTCCGCTACGTCGCTGCTGACCCGTTACAACGGGGGCGACGATTCCGGTCTCTCGGAGAACAACGACTTTCTTCAGGTCGTGTCCAAGTGCGTGGAAGCGCACCGCGTTACTGAGGGTTACTTCCAGCCTTTCCGCGAGGGCAAGCTCGACCCGTTCGGCATGCTGCGCGGCTGGGCCATCAACGAGGCCTTCAACCGCTACGTGCGCCCGCTCGTCGAGAACGACACGGTTCAGTCCGCCTCCCTTGGTTCGCGCAACGAAACGATTTACGCAACTAACGGCGACTTCGAGATGAACTGGAACATCCCGATCAAGAACTCGCTCGATTCCAGCGCCCCGCTTCAGCAGGTCGTGCTTCGTAACGGCGCCATCTCGACGACGTTCGCGAACATGATTTCGCCGAACTTCCACTTCATGGGCCCGCGTGACTGCGAGCAGACGACGATTGTGTCGCCTGACCTGGCACTGGCCGATGTCTGGTCGACCGCAGCTCTGGCTGCCGGCACCAATAACTTCATGGATTTGGCACAGCGCAACAAGCTGAACGCCATCGTCCTGACGGATGGGGAAAACCTCTACAACGTCAAGGCGGGCGAAGTTTCCGCGGTTCCGGGATTGCTCGTTGGCGATCCTCGCCCGGACTTCCTGGTGCTCAATGCCTGAGCCGCTCGGCTTGGAAGCACACCGAATCCGCCGCTCGCTGCGGTTGGCTGACAGCATGGTAGCCAGCGCGAACAGCCACAGCCGCATAATTTAAGACTTATCCATCACTCCTCTTGTCTCAGGGCTGTGTGTCGGGGGTTCTCCTCGATGCACAGCCCATTTCTTTTGCCCTGTGCAGTTCTGCCGCGTTTCGCGGCGGCCCTGCTCCGCTCCGCAGCTGGGCCGCCTTGCACCGTACACGGTTCCGTCAAGCTCCGCAGCGGTGCCGCCTGGCACCGCAGATACGAAAAGCCCTTTGCATGCACATCGTGCGCACGCAAAGGGCTGAGAGGAAATAACCGCGTGAACCTCACGCCGCGACATCAGCGGGACCTTGCGAGGCCGGCTGAGAGCCGCTGCTTCGTTCTGCTTAGTTCTCCTTGGCCTCGTGGTAGGCCTTGTCTGTGTTGACAGACCAGACGTTCTTCTTGTCCTCGCGACCGGACTTGATGTTGTCCACCGCTTCCATGGCGGTCACCATTGAGTGATCCATGTTGTTGTAGCGGTGCTGGCCGTTGCGGCCCACGCAGTAGAGGTTGCCGAAGCTATCGAGCCACGGGGTGAGCTTGTCCATGTCGTACCAGGTGTCGAAGTACGCCGGGTAGGCCTTCTTCACACGCTCGCGGTGGGCGTCGAGCACGTCTTTCTTGGAGCCGATGATGTGCATGCGCACGAGCTCCTTGATGGCGAAGTCGATACCTTCTTTGTCGGACTGATTCCAGAAGTCATCGCCCTCGTTGCAGAAGTACTCGAGGCCGATCCACACCTTGTTGTCCACATCCTGCACGAGGTACGGGCTCCAGTTGTTGAAGATCTGGATGCGGCCGACCTTGACGGTGGTGTCTTGCACGTAGATCCAGCAATCCGGCACGATCGGTGGGTTGCCGAGGGTGGGGATGTTGGTCTCGTTCTTGAGGTTGAGCTTGTCGACGAGCAGACCGACCGTCACGAAGTCGCGGTACGGCAGGCCGTTGGCAATGTCGAGCTCTTCCTTGGAGACGGGTTTCGTGGTCTCGCCGGCGTCGATGGCATTGACGAGATCCTTGATCGGCATGGACGAGATGAACACGTCGCCGGGCACCGTGTGCTCTTCGCCGTTGGCATCCGCATACACGACGGATGCGATCTTGCCATCAGCCTCGTTGACCTTGGTGACGGTGGCATGTTTGATGATGGTGCAACCGTTGCCCATGTCGATCTTGGCGACGGTCTCCCACAGCTGGCCCGGTCCGTACTTGGGGTACCAGAATTCCTCGATGAGCGAGGTCTCACCTTCGCCGGCCTTCTTCTGCTTGCCGATGAGCTTGCCCCAAGCGTCCTTGAGCACTGCCGTGATGGAGATGCCCTTGACGCGCTGGGAACCCCAGTCGGCGGAAATGACGCTGGGGTGGCGGCCCCACAACTTCTCGGTGTAGCCCTCGAAAAACATGCCGTACAGCGCGCGGCCGAAGCGGTTGATGTAG
>JAQXZM010000024.1 GCA_029227215.1 Bifidobacteriaceae bacterium
TTCAGCGCGGGACCGCCTCCCATTGTCTCCACCGTGTGCGCAACCGCGCACCCGAACCGGCAGATGCCCCGGGCCAGGCCGCCACCCGACCACCCAATCCACCCACCGTGTGCACCCACGCGCACACAACCGGCAGAAACCCCGGTCCGACCGCCACACCAGCCGTCCAATCCACCTCCCGGGCGCGCCACCACGCACACACGAACCGACAGATACCCCAGCCAAACGGCTACCTTGGCTGCCCATCTCCGCCACCGGGTGCGCCCACGCGCACCCGAACCAGCAGAAACCCGCCGGACAAAGACACAGAAAAAGTTGGGGCCACCAGTCATAGACTGGCAGCCCCAACACTGAAAATCACTGAAAACTCAGCGGCTCACTTCTGGCCCTGAGCGGCGACCGCGGCAGCGCCGGCGGCGGCGGCTTCAGGATCGAGGTACTCGCCACGCGGCTTGATCGGCTTGAAGTTCTCGTCAAGCTCATAGAGCAGCGGGATGGCGGTCGGAATGTTGACCTTGGCGATCTCTTCCTCGGAGAGGTTGTCGAGCATCTTCACGATGGCGCGCAGGGAGTTGCCATGCGCGGCGATGAGGACGGTCTTGCCGGACTTGAGCTCGGGGATGATCTCGGACTCCCAGTACGGGGTCACGCGCTCAACGACGTTGGCGAGAGCCTCGGCTTCCGGCACCGGATCGCCGGCATAGCGCGGGTCGTGGTTCTGAGCGTACTTGTCGTTGGGATCGATGTCCGGCGGCGGGGTGCCGTAGGAACGGCGCCAGATCATGAACTTCTCGTCGCCGTACTTCTCGCGAATCTCGGTCTTGTTCTTGCCCTGCAGAGCGCCGTAGTGACGCTCGTTGAGGCGCCAGCTGCGCTTGACGGGGATCCACAGGCGGTCGGCCTCGTCGAGAGCGATGTTGGCGGTGTTGATGGCACGGCGCAGCAGAGAGGTGAAGACGATGTCCGGAAGGACGTTCTTCTCCTTGAGCAGCTGGCCGCCGCGCTTGGCTTCCTCGCGACCCTGATCGGTCAGCGGGACGTCCACCCAACCAGTGAACTGGTTCGTCTTGTTCCATGCGCTCTGGCCATGCCTGAGCAGTACGAGTTTGTATGTCATACTGCCGAGTCTACCTGAGCAATGAGACGAGAAACAGCATTTTCTTGCGCATTCCTCTGGCAGAAAAACGGTGGAAATCGGCAGTCAGACGGAAGCAAACCACACGGATTCACCGTGCATTATCCGGATTCACGCTATTGCTGGAAAACCCTGATTCAAGGCGACATGCGAATCCACGGTGCATTATCACGATGCATTATTCGGTACGGTTCCACGCCGCATGATGCCGCACACCCCGTGACGCTTCCATGCCATTGAATTCCGCTGGGCATTCCTGCCGCCAGATGCCCAACGCCACCGCTCACATCGTGATGAGGCACAGCGCATACGCGATGGCGAGCGCCACCGACAGCCCAATCGCATGGCGAAACATCGCGCGGAAATCAACGGACACCGGCTCTTCATCGTCGGGGAATCCGCATTCCTTGGCATCGGAGGCGCACACAATCGCCATCGAGAACGCAAGCAGCGCGCCGCAGATGCCCAGCGGCGACTTGAGCACCCCGACGGCAGCGCACAGCGCCACGATGCTCATCAACAGTTCGAGAAGCATGAGCACGGCGGCGCGGCGGCGGCCGAGGATCACCGTGAGCGTGCGCTTGCCGTTCGCAGCATCCGCGTCAATGTCACGCATGTTGTTGACGCCCAGCACCACGCATGCGCTCAGGCCAGCGCTCACCGCGCCGCAGATGCCCATCGCGGTGATGCGCGAGGCGAGGGCGAATTCCGTGCCGAGCGTCGCCACGACGCCGAAGAACACGAACACCGCCACGCCGCCAAGGCCGTGATACCCGTAGGGATGCCGCCCGCCGACGTAGAACCACGCCGCGAGCAGGCACGCCACGCCGACCGCCAGGAACCACCACTGACCCGTCAGCGCGATGACACCCAACCCCGCCTCGCACGCCAGTGCAGCGCACACGATCGAGGCGATGAGCACATGAAGCGGATTCGTACCCGAGGCGACGAGACGGGAAGGCCCCCGGGATTGGGAGGGGTTTTGACCTGCTTGATTCGATTGATTTGATTGGTCCGATGGGCCTGATCGGCTCGCCTGACCCATCTGGCTCATCTGATGTGCCGGTCCTGCCTGGTCCACCGGATTTGTCTGGCTCGTCTGGCCCGCCTGGCCCATCTGATCTGCTGGGTCTGCTGGGCCCGCCGCCCCTGACGATGCGCCGTCAGCAGCCGCGCCGCTAGAAGCCACAGTGGCCGCACCAGCCGCAGCGCCCGCAACCGCGGTGCGCCCGGCATCGGTGCCGCGCACGCCATCGGAATAATCATTGGCGAAATTTGCGGCAATCTGCATGAACAACGCGACGGCAAAGCACAAAGCCCATATCACAAAGAATCCGGCGTTCGCCTGGGACTGCACGTGTTGCACATGCCGGCATGCCTGGTCGCCCATCACGCACAGCTCCTTCATCGAACGCACGCGCGAGGCCCGCACCGCTTCCAACGCCGAAAAACCACCGATGAGCACAGGCGTGATCGACAGCGGCAGCGTGAGCGGACGAATCCCTTGCAAAAGCTTCATGTCACCTCGCTCTCTCCAGGTTTCCAGCATAGCGCGCCATGACGCACCACGGCGGTATTTGCGCGAGAGGGATTGCGAGCGATTGCGCCCAAACCGCCGTCACTCACGCCGCAACGCGCCACGAACGCATTGTGTCGCGACACACCGAAGCATGCCGCGACACAATGATTATTGCCATTGCGCGATCATTGCTGTTGCGCAATCATTGCGAATCGCAACTGCCGCCTCAGCTAATGCACTGCCTCAGCCAGCACAGCCGCGCAACCCGTGCTTAGCGCAGGGGCTTCACGAGCGGGAACGTGATCGTCTCGCGGATCGTGGCGCCGGTCATCGCGATGAGCAAGCGGTCGATGCCCATGCCCATGCCGCCTGCCGGAGGCATGCCCACGCCGAGCGCCTCGAGGAAGTCCTCGTCGATGTCGCCGGCTTCCTCATCGCCCGCAAGCGAGTCCTTCGCCTGGTCGAGGAAGCGCTCGCGCTGCACCACCGGATCGTTGAGCTCGGAGTAGCCGGTCGCCAGCTCGAAGCCGCGCACGTAGAGGTCCCACTTCTCCACCACGCCGGGCTTGGAGCGGTGGCCCTTGACGAGCGGGGACGTCTCGACCGGGAAATCGCGCACGAACGTGGGCTCGTAGAGCTTGTCTTCGTAGAAGTGCTCCCACAGGTGCTCCACGAGCTTGCCGCGGTTCTCCACCTCGTCGCGCTCCACGCCGAGCTTGTCGGCGATCGCCGCAAGCGTGGTCTGCGGGGTCTCGGGCGTGATCTCCTCGCCGAGCGCCTCGGAGAGGGAGTCGTACATGCTCATCTGCTTCCACTCGCCGCCGAAGTCGTACTCGGTGCCGTCGAGCAGCGTCACCTTGTGGCTGCCGAACACGTCCATCGCCGTGGTCTGGATGAGCTCCTTGGTGAGGGCCGCGATCGTGTCGTAGTTGCCATACGCCTGGTAGGCCTCGACCATCGTGAACTCCGGGGCGTGCGTGGCGTCCACGCCTTCGTTGCGGAAGTCGCGGTTGATCTCGAACACGCGCTCGATGCCGCCCACGAGGCAGCGCTTGAGGAACAGCTCCGGCGCGATGCGCAGGTAGAGGTCCAGGTCGAACGCATTCATGTGCGTGGTGAACGGGCGTGCCGCGGCGCCGCCGTGGATCGTCTGGAGCATCGGCGTCTCAACCTCAAGGAAGTCATGGCTCTCGAAGGTATGACGCAGCGACGAGACCGCCTTGGAACGGTTGCGCACCATGTCGCGGATCTTCGGGTCGGCAATCATGCCAATGTAAGGCTTGCGCGTGCGGGTGTCCTCGTTGAGCTCCTTGTGGAGCGCCGGAAGCGGCTGCAGCGCCTTGGCGGCAATGGCCCACTCGGTGGCAAACACGGACAGCTCGCCGGTCTTCGACGAGATGACGCGGCCGCGCACATACAGGTGGTCGCCCAGGTCCACGAGCTGCTTGAACTGCTTGAGGGAGTCCGGACCCACTTCCTTCTTGGAAATCATGCCCTGGATCGTGGTGCCGTCGCCCGACGCGAGCTGCACGAAGCACAGACCGCCCGTGTTGCGCAGGAACATCACACGGCCAGCGATTCCCACAACATCCTCGGTCTCGTCGCCCGCCTGGAGCGTGCCCTCGTACTTGGCCCGCACCGCGGGGATCGTATCGGTCACGTTGAGCGTGACCGGGTAGGGCTGGATGCCTTCCTTGATCATGAGCGCGCGCTTGGCGACACGCATCTGCACCTGCTCCGAGTGGCCCTCGGGGTCGGACGTGTCAATCGCATCGTCCAGCTCGGCGCCTTCGTCAATCTTCTTGGCGATGGCGGCGTCCTGGTCGAGCAGCAGCTGCGCGTGCTCGATGCTGCTGCGGGTCTGCTGCTCCTTGGTGGGCTGGGCGGCCGCTTCCTCGGCTGCGCCCTGTGCGTTGTGATTCACGGTGTTGGGTTCCGTCATCTGTGCCACGATGTCCTCTACGTCCTTCGCTGGTAGGTTTGTGCTCATCATTCAAGCACGTGCCGGCATGCATGCCGTGCGCAATATTCGCTCTGCGCCATGTGCTTCATGCGCGGGTCATGTGCTTCATACGAGGTGCGCCGTCGCGCCAAACGGCGGCACAATGATGCCCTCATCTTACGTTGGCGGTGCGATATCGCCCGGCGATGAAGCAGCGGTCGGGACATGCATGACACTCCGATTTGCATTCTTGATGATTGCGTGTATTATGAGTCGAGGTTTTACGGGCTGTAGCGCAGCTTGGTAGCGCGCTTCGTTCGGGACGAAGAGGCCGCGGGTTCAAATCCCGCCAGCCCGACCATCACAGGGTTTCGAGTTCACTCGAAACCCTGTTTTTTATTCCCGGTTCCGGACGG
>JAQXZM010000025.1 GCA_029227215.1 Bifidobacteriaceae bacterium
ATCCGCGTCGACACCTACATGAGCTCCGGCGCGGGCGGCCAGGGCGTCAACACCACGTATTCCGCGGTGCGCCTGACCTATCTGCCCACCGGCATGATGGTCACGATGCAGGACGAACGCAGCCAGATCCAGAACCGCGAGGCCGCCATGCGCGTGCTCAAGAGCCGGCTGCTCGCCATCAAGCATGAGCAGGAGGCGGCTCAAGCCGCCGATCTGCGCCATTCGCAGGTGCGCTCGCTGGATCGCTCTGAGCGAATCCGCACCTACAACTTCCCCGAGAATCGCATCGTGGACCATCGCACCGGCTACAAGGCCTACAACCTCGACCAGGTGCTCGACGGTGACCTGCAGGCCGTCATCGACTCCGACATCCAGGCGGACGAAGCGGACCGTCTGGCGCGTGCCGCTGGCGGAAATGACTGACAATCGCTTCAATGCACCAAATGCACCATCGGATGCGTCCGATGTGCGCCCCGTGGTGATCGCTGCGGGCGCGGCATTGGAACACGCGGGCGTGGGGCCCGGCGAGTACGAGGCCGTGCTCCTGCTTGCTTGGGCGGCTGGTTGCGAGCCGGGCGATGTGCGCCGGGCAATGCTTATGGGGGAGACAATGGATGCCTTCCTGTCGCATGGCGCTGGCATGCCGCAATCCGTGTTGGCGCGTTTCGACGATGCGCTGCGCCGTCGTTGCGCGCGAGAACCGCTGCAATATATCACGGGCAGCGCACCGTTCCGTTATCTCACGGTGAGCGTGGGGCCGGGTGTATTCATTCCCCGTCCGGAAACCGAGCAGGCGGTGCAATTGGCGCTTGATTGGCTGAAGTCCCACGGCATCACAGCTCCGAAAGCCGTGGATTTGTGCGCTGGCAGTGGTGTCATCGGGTTGTCTGTCGCCACTGAGTTGCCGAGCAGCGAGGTCTGGGCGGTTGAGCTGGAGCCTCAGGCGTTGCGATGGACGTTGCGCAACGCGCGTCGAATTTGTGGCAATGCCGATTCGTCGGTTGACGCGGCGATGACTTCTGATTATTCGTCGGGCTCGGTGTTGGGCTCATCCTCGGGCTCTGCGTCTTCATCATGGGATTTCGGCAACTATCACCTTGTGCACGCAGATGCCTTGAATCCAGCCACATTGCAGGCATCGGACGGTACCGCGGACGTCGTCGTCACGAATCCGCCTTACGTGCCTCTTGATACGCCTCCAGAGCAGCCCGAGGTGGTCGGATGGGATCCGGATACCGCGCTTTATGGTGGGTCTGGCGACGGATTGCACATTCCCGTGCTGTTGCTGCGCCGCATCCGCACGCTGCTGCGCCCAGGTGGGCTGGTGGTGATGGAGCATGACATCACGCAAGGTGCTGCGTTGCGCGAGGCTGCGTTGCGTATGGGGTTTGTGCGGCCGCGCACCGAGCCGGACCTGACCGGCCGTGACCGTTTTCTCGTCGCCTTGCGCGACGGGGAGTGAGGTGCGCGCGGGGGCGGCGCGGTGAGCGCGTGTGCCACACGATGGCGATGCGCCTCTTTTCGTTGATGCGTTCCGCTCATTGCCGAATAGTCCGACCATGTTTTTCTTGATGTCGAGGGTAAAGTGCGTTGCAATGATTCGCGCTTTCAACGGTAAGCTGTCTGTTTGTGATATCATCAGAAATAGGTAAACTAGAATTATGAAATGACTTACCGAATCGGTAAGTCATGTGTTATGTTTGTTCTTAAACTGGTATCCTTAAAGAGAGGAGGTAGATAGGCGATGAGTGGTAATGAACCGATAAGTCCTGGAGCGGCTTTGTCTGAGATGCTGGAGAAGACGGGAATGTCCCGCAAAGAGCTGTCTCAGCGCGCGGGCGTGACGGAGAAGCATATCTCGACCGTGATTAACGGGGAGCGGGGTATCTCTACGTCGTTTGCGCGCAAGCTTGGCTATGTGTTCGCTGCTGAGGAAGCCGATACCTCCCATTGGCTTCGTGTACAAGCCGACTATGATGCGTGGCAGGCGCAACTCAAGGCGGAGAGTGGAATTACCGATGAAGAGCTGGCGATTCTCAAGCCTTTGCATGAGATTACCGGCTATTTCATCAAGCGTGGTTGGATGCATAACGCATGTGGCGACGCGGAGAAGGTCGTGCAACTGAGGTCACTCCTTGGCGTAAGCGATCTGACTCTGATTCCCCACATCACGTACAACGCTGCGTATCGTGCGCAGTTGAAGGGCAACATCACAGTCGATTCCTGCGTTCTCTTCGCGTGGCAGCGAATGTGTGAGAAAGAGACGGAGAGAATTGTCGGTTCCGACGTCGCGCCGGATGTGGACCGTCTCGAATCCAGTGTCCCAAGTATCAGGAATCTGATGAGTGCTGGTTTTCGCGACGTGGTTGAGGGATTGCAGCGGATTCTGGGCGAGTGCGGCATTGCCTTCGCCGTGGTGAGGAATTTCCGCGGCGCGCCTGTGCAGGGATTCATCAAGCAGACGCCTGGCAAGAGTCTTGTGATGTGTCTGACGAACCGCGGTAAGCGCGCGGATTCGTTCTGGTTCACTCTTTTCCATGAGATAGGGCATGTGCTTCATGGCGACTATTCCATGCGTTTTGTGGACTTTGACTCCGTGGAGGACGCTGCCGAACGGAAGGCTGATTTGTTTGCACAA
>JAQXZM010000026.1 GCA_029227215.1 Bifidobacteriaceae bacterium
TCGTAGCGCTTGCGGCAGTGCCGGCGGTGGTGCCGCCCACGGTGAGCGTGCTGCCCACGGAGACCTTGAGCGCGCTGGCTGCGGCCTCGTCGATCGCCACTTCGCCCGCCTTGGTCGGCCAGGCGCCCTGCGTGAGCTCCACGGGCATGATCGAGCCGTGGGCGCTCACCTCGAGGATCTCCATCATGCGTTTGTCGGAGCCGGAGGCCACGGCATCGTATTGCATGTGGGAGTAGCGGGTGTCGCCCACGCCCTGCACGGAGCCGATCTGGTCCATGTGGGTGTTCTTGAGGGTGTGGAGGAGCGTCGTGTCGTCGTCGGCGAGATCCTGGGCGCTGTCGTCGCCGTCGTCGATCGACACCGCGTAGTCGGCGCCGCCGAAGGCGGTCGTGAAGCTCTTTGTGGACGTGGCGTCGAGCACGTTGCCCAGCAGCAGCGTGGCGCAGATGAAAAGGGAACCGATGGCGATGGCGATGCCTGCCGGCACGAGTGTGCGGCGGCTTCGTTGCATCATTCCTCGTGTGATGGACCACATGATGGGAAATCCTTACGAAAAATAGAGTCTGGAAAGCCTGTAAAAGCCTGTAAAAGCCTGGAAACAGGAAATGATGGTTGGGCAGGGGGCGATGCCTATTCGGCGAGCTCGCCGTCCTTGAGGCCTGCGGTCGCCTGCTGGCGCTGGCGCATGACGAGCTCCGTCATGCCTTCCTCGGTGGGGTTCGCCACGTCGGCGACGATGCGGCCGTCGGCGAACACGAGCGCGCGGTCCGCGTAGGAGGCGGCGGCGGCATCGTGGGTGACCATGATGACGGTCTGGCCCATCTCCTTGACGAAGCGGCGCAGCATGCCCATCACCTCGGCGGAGGAGACGGTGTCGAGCGCGCCGGTCGGCTCGTCGGCGAACACCACATGCGGGTGGGCGATGAACGCGCGGGCGATGGCGACGCGCTGCTGCTGGCCGCCGGACAGCTCGGACGGACGGTGCTTGAGGCGGTCGGTGATGCCCAGCTGCGCGGCGAGCGTGTGGAGCCACTCCTGGTCGGGCTTCTTGCCGGCGAGGGTGAGCGGCATCACGATGTTCTGCTCGGCGGTGAACATCGGCAGCAGGTTGAAGCTTTGGAACACGAAGCCGATGTTCGTGCGGCGCAGAAGCGTGAGCTCCTTGTCGTTGAACGTCGTGATGTCCTGCCCGTCGAACATCACATGGCCGCTCGTCACCGAGTCGAGGCCGGAGAGCGCGTGCATGAGCGTGGACTTGCCCGATCCGGACGGGCCCATGATGGCGGTGAACCTGCCGCGTTCGAACGCGACGTTCACGTGGCGCAGCGCGTGCACGGCGTTGTCGCCCTCGCCGTAGTCCTTGACCAAGTCGATGGCCTGGACTGCGATGTCCTGGCGGATTGCTGCGGCCTCGGCCGGCTGCTGGGCGGTCTGCAGGCCTTGTGCCGGGTCGGCTGCCGGTGTCGTCATATTCGTCATCTCTTCCTCCCTTGCGGTGCGGCTGAAGTATCGAAAGGCCACCGCGCCTCGGTGATCGGTGCACGGCATCTGCCGTGCCTTGCATCATCGAATGTACACGAACGGGGAGAGGAAGGCCATCATTCCACGGTATGAATTAGGGATGAGGCGTCGTCATCCGTCATTCGGATGATGCATCGTCCCCGGAGGGCCGGTCGGGGTGGGCAGCGAGAGGTTCGGTGGCATGCGGGGCGGACGTGTGCTGTGCGTCGATGCGGTCATGGAGCCTGTCGGCGATGCGATACCAATGCTGCACTGTGTTTTCGAGCACGAAATAGTGATACATGTAGCAGGCGAGGAGCACGAGCAGGCCGATGAGCACCACGGCGGCGATGCCGCTGCCGGATGCCGGCAGGAACAGCACAAGCGCGAAATCGAACATTACCGCCAGCACGGTGAGGAACGTGACGAGAAAATGCACGAGGCGTTCGTGCTGCAGCTCCCGGGTCTTGGCGAGATGCCAGCGAAGCAGCGCCTCGGGATCAGGGTCGTTCTCGTGCTGCTTCATGTAGGCCTCGTGCTCCCACGCCCACTTCTTGACGTCGATGCCATAACGGTCCTCGTTGCGGATGTACAGCTTCATGTCCGTGCCTTTCCTTTCTTTCCGTATGCGCTCCGTGTTGCCGTGCGGTGTTCACACCAAGCTGTTCTCGAATGCGAAAACCGCAGCCTGGACGCGGTCGTGCGCATGGGGTTTCTGTAGGATGTGCGTCACGTGCTTTTTCACCGTGGGCATGCTGATATACAGCTTCTGTGCAATCTCCTGGTTTGACAGGCCGTGTGCGATCTCGACGAGAATCTCGCGTTCGCGTGCGGTGAGCGACTCGAGTTCGCTGTCGTGGAAGACGGCATCCGCGTGCACGGCGGTCCCTTGTGCAAGGGTTGGTTGCGGCACCGTGCTGTCTGCCGCGGAAGACACAGAGGAAGGTTGCTGCGCCGGCGGACGGGAATTCGCCACCATGTGTTCGAGCAGCCGTTTCGTCGCACTCGGGGCGATGATGGTGTTGCCCTCGTGAACGGTGCGTATGGAGGCCAGCAGGGTCTCGGGCTCGGTGTCTTTGAGCAGGAAGCCACTGGCGCCGGCGAGGATAGCAGACATCACGTATTCGTCAAGGTCGAAGGTCGTGAGGATTATCACGTGCGGTGTCGAACCGTTGTCGTACTGGAGCGAACAGATGCGTCGCGTCGCCTCGATGCCATCCATGACGGGCATGCGCACATCCATCAAGATCACATCCGGTTTGAGACGGGCAGACAGGTTCACGGCCTCTTCGCCGGTGGACGCGGTGGCGACCGCATGCATGTCGCCCTGCGTGTTGATGATCGAAGCGAAGCCGTTGCATACCAGCGCCTGGTCATCCGCCACGAGCACGCGGATGGGCCGGGCAGGCGCTTCGTCCGCCGCTTTCGCCGCGACCGCGCTTTCCTCAGATGCCCCTTTCGGCATAGTGCTTGCCGTCCCTTGCTCCATTGTCGCTCCTTACGTCCCTCCGTGGCATGCGGCGGATTGTAGTGCAGAGGCCGTCGGTGGATGTTCCTACGCCATTGTAGGCGAGAGAGGACGGATCGGCATGATGCGCGAGGCACGCGTGGCGTGAATCACTCGACGTGCTGCTGGCCGGGATTGTGCTGCAGACCCGAATCGTGCAGCTGATCGGCCAGCGGCGCGGCGGGACGCAGTTCGCTGGGCGCAAGCGTAGCGTTGCCCACCGCGCCCGTCGTCAGAGCGGTGCCGCCGCTGGTTCCTCGCAGCACGCCGAGGAGTTCGCGCATACGACGCAGGGCGTGCCGTCCCTCGGCGGAGATGGACTGGAACGATTCGCTGATTTGCCGAGGCGTCGGGTCGTTGTCGAGCACCGTGCTTCCCTCTTGCGCCATGAGTGCAATCCGGGCGAGGGTGCTCGATACCTCGCGCTGGATGTGTGCCGAGATGCGCGTGCGTTCCTCCGCCGCCGTCAACGTCAACCGCAGACGAAAGGGGGCGCCCCGTCTTCCGGCGGGACGCCCCCTTTCCTGTGTCGGCTCAGTGTCCGAAGTCGAGGATGAAGCCCTTGCGGCCGTCCTCACGCTCGCCCCAGCGCAGGTCGGCCTCGAAGGTGCTGCCCTTCTTGGACTTCAGGTCCCAGACGTGGAAGGTCCCGCCGTCGCGCAGCCACTTCTTCTCTTCCTCGGTGAACGTGTGCCCGTAGAACGTGTCGGGGACGTCCTCCGGCACCTTGCTCCAGTCCACCTTGAACCCGACGTACTTGACCTCGCGGCCGTCCTGCGCCGTGAACGTCTGGTGTTCGAGATGCCCGGCGGCGGTGAAGTCACGGCCCGTCTTCGACGAATGCGCCTTGAACACGATGTCCTTGCCTGCCAGGAGGTCCTCCACCTCCCCGTCGGTGAACTCGTGGCCCGACCACGTCCGCTTGAAGTGGACGTGCTCGCCGTTCCACTCGCCTTCCGCATATCCGTTCCGGTCGGTCATGCCGGCCTCCTTTCTGATGTCGGCGGCGTTCGCCCACATCGTCTCCTTGTCATCGCGCACCCACTGGGCCACGGTGTCGAGTAGCGGCGCCGGATCGGCGCCCTTGCTCACGTCATCCATCCATTTGTACACCGTCTCCGTCGTCCCGACGTCGCCGATGTGCGTCCCGGGCAGTATCCCGTAGGAAATCCGCCCGGCCGGGGCAACCGTCAGCTTGCCCCTCGTCTCCTTGATGAGCTGGCGGCCCTTGGCGTCCGCCTTGCTCGCGTCCGCGTAGATGCTCGTGCACGTCGCGCCCGTGCCTACGCGTTGCGCGTGGCCGTGCCGTACAGGGCGCCCGAGTACAGCGACAGCGCGACAGGCAGCAAATCCGCCTCGGGCTCCCCAGCCGATGAAAGTGAGCTCGACCATGCACGCGGCGAAGATCAGCATACACGACAGGTCGGGTTTGGTACGGCGCATGCACAGGGGCACGCATGGCAGGAGCATCAGCACGGTTGCGAGCACCGTGAAGGGCAATTCCACGGGCAGTCCCCACGGTTGTATGCCTGTGCTGCCGATGACGCTGGACTTGGCCAGCGCCACGGTCATCATCACCACGGTGTCCACAGCCAGCGGATGGCGCATGGACCAGCGCGCCATCCGCTCGATGACTGAGTCCTTGCGGCGTTTCGCAATGCGGGCGTCGGTGCGGGGGCGCATGCCCGCAGGGGATTGAACCACCGTCGCGGCGTCGCCGTTGACGGTGCCGGTAGCGCCGCTCGCCCCGGCCGAAGACACCGGAAGCGAAGCGTCGCCTGGGAGGGATGCATCCCAGAGATCCTCGGAGAGGTCGGAAGAACCACGCGATTCGAACGGGATGAATGCATCGACGCGGAAGCCCGGAGTGCCTGCCTCTTCCAAGGCGCTGCGCGGGCCGGCTTGCAGCGAACCGCCCAGCGCATCCACCCTTTCGCGCATGCCCAGCAGTCCAAAGCCCGGCTGATGGCCGTCCGTGCCCGACGCGGCACCGATGCCGTCATCGGTCACCGACAGGTGCAAACCGCCGCCGTTGCCGTTGCGAGGCGCGCGATCCCACGATTCCGTGACTGAGACATGGACGGTGGTATGCGCGGTGTGCCCGGCATGCGTCTGCGTGTCAGCCGACAACGACCCCGCAGCGTATTTGCGCGCATTCGTCAATGCCTCCTGCACCACACGGAATGCGCAGATCGAGCCGTTCGCGCTGAGCGATTCCGGCGAAGGCCTGCCAAGCACTGCATGGGTCACCGCCATCGCGCCGGGTCCCAGGCACGCTTGCGAGATGAGACGGGGGATTGCGTCATATCCCACATCAGGGGTCATGTGCGCGCCGTGCGAGGCGTTCGCAGCATCCTGCGGCACGTTGAGCACTCCGAGCAGCTGGTTCATGTCATGCTGGGCGTGCGTGGTCTCGCGTCGGATGGTCTCCATGGTGCGTCGCGCCATCGCAAGGTCCTGCGTTCCCGCGTAACGTCCCGCGTCAGCCTGCACGATAATCGTGGAGAGCGTGTGCGCCACCACGTCATGCATGTCGCGGGCGATGCGTGCACGTTCACGGATCGCGGCCTCCCGCTGCGCATCCTGCTGTGTGCGGGCGAGAATGCGGTTGTGCTCGCGCAGCAACGCGGCCGATTCGCGCGTGGCACGCCGCCACAATCCTGTGGTTATCGCGACGATGATGCAGATGCCGATGGTGAGGATGCCGCCACTGATTCCTGACAGCAGTTCGCCGCGCTGGGAGTCCCACATGAGCGTGAACGACGGCACCGGTGGCTGCTCTCCGTTGATCTGCGCGATGGGCATCATGGAGACGGCCGTGGTGCTGTAGCCGTAGAAGGCACTGGCAATGCAGGTCATCAGGGCTGCCGCCATGATGAAATCCCGCGCGTGGGTGCGGGAACCATACACAATCGCTGTAAAGAGCATCGGGGCGGCGAAGATGTCGATGGTGAGCATTGCCGGGCCGAACAGAAGCTGCAGCAGCGCGATTGCCACGAACGACCAGGCTGCGGCATCGGGATCCAGGCGCCGCATCAGGCAGGGCACCGTCAGCAGCATGGGCCACACGACGCGGGGAAGGGGGCCGCTCAGATCGCCGAAGAACGGGTTCCATCCCTGGACCGTTCCCACAAGGGACAGGGTGAGAAACGGCAGGGGAAACAACACATCGAAGACAAGCATGAACCACGTCGCGTCGCGCGGCATGCCGGGGAATGCCGCGCGCCAAGCCACGGGCAGCGGCCGTGATAGGCGCGGTAGCCGGCGACTTCCTGCACCACACATGGCGTTCACCTCCTGGCACCGCATGGTGCCGGCCCATCGGCGGATTCGCAATGCCACCACGATACCGCTGTAGGGGGAGGCGTCCCTATCGTCCGTAAGTCTGATATTCTTTCGCGTGCCTCAGCCTGTGCAGAGTGACGGAGTCAGGGAATTCCTCGAGCGCGTATACAGTGGCGTTCCAGGAAGTTACAGACAAGGAAAGGGATCTCGGAGCCGTGAAGCATGCAGCCACGCGGAAAAGGGCGATCATCATCGGAATCGCAGTGATGATCTGCTGTGCTTACATAATTGTAGCGGCGTCGTCAGGGCACCAGGAGTGTGTGAAAATCCGGTACAACAGCCTGGACTATCAGGTCCAGGTCATGCGCAACGGCGACCTGAGGGTCACCGAGCACATTGACGTCCATCTGAGCAAGCGCAGCGACGATAAGCAGTGGAGGCAGCTCTACCAACGCTACCGCCTCGATCCCGAGCAGCTCCTCGACATCACCGACATCGGTGTGCGCAACACCACCACCGGCGAGACGTATACCCAAATCGACCCCGTGCGGCCCGGCGCGGACGTCAACCCGACCTGGGACTCCACGTACGCCAAGCATTGGTACATCGAGACGATGGGCGTCTCGTCGAGGTATGCCTCTGCGCGGCCAACCGTCGAGATAGGCTGGAACATCCCCGCCATCGGGAACGTGGACAGCATGGGGTTCGACGTCTCGATGACCTTCAAGGGCGTCGCCACTGCCTATGACGACGTCGCGGCGTTCCAATGGGAGCCGATCGGCAGCACGAACACAGTGCCGATCGCCAAGGTGACGGGCACCATCACCTTCCCCGATGGCGTCACGGCGAGCAATTCGCGCACCTGGCTGCATTATGAGGGCAAATCCACCGTTTCGCGCGACGATGACGGAACGCTTCACTTCACCGCGATGAGGGTGAAGTCCGGCATGTACCTCGACGTGGTCGCCATGTTTGGCGTAGATCAGACCGCGGATGTGGCGCGCCATAGGAACGGCGACTACGGGCCGTACCTGGTCGACGTCGAGGAAACGAAGGCGCGCAACTGGGAGCGGCGCGTGAGGGATATCTTCCTCAGGGCGTTGGCTCTGGCGGCGATTGGAGCCGCCTTGTGCGCGGTTTTGATCTGGTATGTGCGCAGGGGGTATCGCAAGGCCGATTTTCCGCGCGAACCCGGATACCGCCGTGAACCGCCGGACCTGACGCCGAACAACGCCGCGCGGCTCAACGGGGTGATCGAGCACATTCCTTCGAAGCAAACCGATGCGCGTGCGCTGTCCGCGACCATGCTGTCGCTCGCATCCAAGCATGCCATCACAATCCTGCCGGGCGATGCCAAATCCTACGAAGACGTCGATATATCCGAAGCCGACGGTGTCGCCACGCTCCGCGGCATCCCGCATCCGAAAGGTGCATACAAGGTGGATGTCTCCGCCGGCAGCCCGGAAATCACCGTCACGCCGGACAACGTGACGATAGTCCTGCAACCCGTCGGCCTCGACCAGCGCAACCGCATGAGCGACTCGGAGAACTCGCTGCTGAACCTGCTTACGGAAGTAGGCAGAAGCAAGAAGACCACTGTGTTCGACATGCGGCAGGTGCGCGCCCTGATGAAGAGCTCGCAGACGGAGGCGAAGGCCCAGCTGACGATGGTGAACCGCCTCACGCGTGAGTTCTCAGAACTGAACGCCACGGTCTCGATGTCGTACGGAAGCATCGTCGTGTGCATCCTCGCCTTCATCTATCTGGTGGCATGTTGCGCGCTGCTGGTCTCCAACATGTTTCTGCAGTTCGTGACGGTGCTCCCCGTGGCGTTCTGCGTGGGGGTGTGCATGTCGCTCATGCGTTTCACGGGACTGAGCGACAGCGGCCGGAGCCTGGCCTCGCAGCTCGACGCCTTCAAGAGATACCTCGTCGATTTTAGCGATTTCACCGACCGTGGCGCGCAGGACCTTGTGCTGTGGGACACCTATCTCGTGTATGCGGCAGCGCTGGGACTGTCGGAGCAGGTGATGCGCCAGCTCGCCGATTCGGTGCCCGAATTGTCCGACCCCGCGTGGCTCGACGCACATGCCAACGGAACGCTGGTGTACTGGATGTACCGCACGTCGTTCTACGAGGCGGGTCTTGGCGCGGCTTCAGGTGGCTCCGGCGTCGGCGGCGTGATGCCACTGTCGTTCACGGACCTAGGCGGGCAGTTGAGCGACGGGTTCACCCAAGTGCAGGCCGCGGCGGAATCAATGTTCAGTGGCTCCAGCGGAGGTTCCGGCGGCGGATTCGGCGGCGGTGGCGGTGGCGCCGGCGGCGGCAGCTTCGGCGGCAGGTGACATCCGCCGGCAGGGGCCGGGTGCCCCTGGGCGTTCGCGGCAGCGTCTATCGTAAATCTTGCCGCGATGGCGGATTCGAGCATCAAGGGAAGGAAGCCGCATGGCTTTACTGGCGACATACTATCTGCCGGGAATGTACACGGAGGATCATTCGATCCGGGTGCCGTTGGATTGGAACGATCCCGACAACGGGCGCGAACTGAGCCTGTTCTACCGGGTGCTGTGCGCACCGGGGAACGAACACTCCGACCTGCCCCTGCTCGTGTTCCTCCAAGGAGGGCCCGGTGGCGCAGGGCCACGGCCCCTTGCGCCGCAATCCGACGGATGGATAGCCGAAGCCCTCAAGCACTTCCGCATCGTGCTGCCCGACCAACGCGGCACCGGGAGGTCAAGCAGGGTCACGGCCGCACTGGCGCGGTCGATGCAGCCACGCGAACTCGCGGACTACTTGCACCACTTCCTTGCGGATTCGATAATCCGTGATTTCGAACGCCTGCGTATCTCCGAATTCCATGGGCGGCGCTGGGTGTCGCTGGGGCAAAGCTACGGCGGGTTCCTGACGCTCACCTATCTGTCGTTGTTCCCGGGTGCCATAGCCGCGGCGTTCACCACCGGCGGAATCCCTGCCGTGCCGGCAAGCCCGGACGTCACCTATGCGCATACGCTGCCGATGATGAAGCTCAAGACGCAGCGGTATTACGAACGCTACCCGCAGGATGCCCGTCGCGTGGGCGCGGTGACGGATGTGGTGGCGGCCGGTGGCGTGACGCTGCCTGACGGGAGCCCGCTCACGGTGCGCCGCTTACAGATGCTGGGCGCGGGATTGGGAATGAAGCCATGCCCCGAGCGACTGCACTGGATGTTCGATGAAGCGTTCGCCGCAGGTGATGGAAGTGTGTCGCAATCCGCGGCGATGAATGGCGCGGCGGTAGGCGGACCGCTCAGCGATGCGTTCCTCATGGATGTTTTCGAATCCACCCAGTCCTACTCCCGCCCGCTGTATTGGACGCTGCAGGAATTCATCTACCAGGATGGCGGTGATGACGGAGAATGCGCGCCCGCGTGCTGGGCTGCATCACGCGCCATCGAAGCCGACCCGGATATGGCGCAGGACGCACGCCCACTGTGCTTGATCGGTGAGGCTGCGCTGCCGCAGATGTTCGAACAGGATGCATCGCTCAAGCCCTTCGCCGCAGCCGAGGAACTTCTCATGCAAGACACCCGTTGGGGCAAGATCTACGATGCGCAGCGGCTCGCGGCGAACGAAACGCCGCTGCAGGCCGCCGTGTATGCCGACGACATGTATGTGCCGTTCGACCTATCGCGCGCCACCCTTGAGCGCATCGGCGCGTCGCATGCGTGGGTCACCAACGAGTTCGAGCATGACGGCGTGCACGGATCCCAGGTGTTCCGTCACCTTTATAATGAGGCAACGGACCGCGGCGACCTCGCGGGAATCTGACGCAGAGTGCGGCATCCGGAGCATGGCAGCGATGGCAGCATCGCAAGGCTGCAAAGCCGGACATGCATCGACCCGGCAAATCGAGTCGAGTAAATCAGGTAAATCAAAGGAATCAAAGGAGACATCATGGCAGTGGAGAAGAATACAGCGGCGACGGTCACCGGAGAAGCCCCGACCATCGGCTTCATCGGTTTCGGTGCGATGGCGCAGGGCATCGCCACCGGCATGGTGCGCCACGGGGGAGTGGACGCCTCCCGCATCAGCGCGTTCGACATCGACTCCACGCGTCTCGCCGCCGCCACGGAGGCATTGGGGGCAAAGGCTGCAACCAGCGCCGCCCAAGTCGTGGGCGATTGCGACATCGTGATCCTCGCCGTCAAGCCCAACGTCATCGCCAAGGTCGTCGAACCGATCCGCCAAGCGCTCGCAGCGGCGGAAACCGCCGTCATCTCCATCGTGTGGGGCTGGGACTTCGAACACTATGAGCGGGTGCTCGTACCTGGCACGCACCACCTGTCCATCGTGCCCAATACCCCCATCGCCGCCGGCAAGGGCGTCGTGGTTGCCGAAAACACGCACAGCCTCACCGATGCGCAGGTCAAGGACTTCCACAGCCTGTTCGACCCCATCGCGCTCGTCGAATCCCTCGACACCACGACGCTGTATCAGGCGGGAACCGTCACCAGCTGCGCGCCGGCGTACGCGGCGATGTTCATCGAAGCCCTCTCCGACGCGGCCGTCAAGCATGGCATCCCGCGCGCCGCCGCCTACCGTCTGGTCTCCGCGATGGTGGAGGGCACCGGCGCCCTGCAGATTGAGACGGGGCAGATTCCCGCTGCGATGAAAGACACCGTGTGCTCTCCCGGCGGCGCCACGATCAAAGGCGTTGAGGCACTCGAACTGCGCGGCTTCCGCGGCGATGTGATGAGCGCCGTCGATGCGGTCATGGGTGATTAAGACTTGGATGATTAAGGCTTGGAAAGACTGGGCTGTTAGAAAGGCAAACGCTTCTAACAGCCCAGAATGCTTCTGACGGGTCAGAACTCGCCAAGGGCTCTAGAGATGCTTTAGAAGGCTTAGAAGGCAGGGCGCCCCGGCGTGCCGTTCGCCCAGCGGCAGATGGCGCGGGTGACACGGCGCGGCAGGATGCGAGCGGCAAAGAACCCTGCCTTGGTGATGGGACCGGCATACACGGCGGTGCGGCCGGTCATCATTGCGCGATAGCCGCGTTGCGCCACGGCCTTGGGGCTCATCGGTGGCGCCATCGTGAAGAAGTTGCGCCCGCTCATGTGTGCATTCGCGCCGAACGCCGTGCCCGTGGGGCCCGGGCACAATGCTGTGACCGTCAGACCCGTGCCGCGCACCTCGTCGGCGACGGCCTCGGTGAAGCTGAGCACAAATGCCTTCGACGCGTAATACAGCGCCATGTTGGGGCCGGCGAATGCCGCCGCCACCGACGACACGTTGAGGATTCGCCCGAAATGATGCTCGCGCATCTCGCGTCCATACAAGTAGGTGAGATGGGTGAGCGTGATCATGTTGAGCTCCATCAGGTCCCGGCTGCGATGCCAGTTGGAGTCCAGAAAGCCCGTGAGATCGCCGAAGCCTGCGTTGTTGACAAGAGTGTCGACAAAATAGCCGGCGTCCTGCGTCAGCGAAAACAGTTCGCCGGCGGCATCCTCATCCGTCAGGTCGATTGCCACCGCCACGGCGTGCACTCCGTATTGCTTGTGCAATTGTGTCGCTAAGGCTTTCAAGGCGTTTTCTTTGCGCGCCACCAGTATCACGTCCTTGCCGTGCTGTGCCAGGATTTGTGTGAATTCCTTGCCGATCCCGCTGGTCGCTCCGGTTACCAATGCGTATCCCATGAGAACTCCTCTCTGAGTTCGAAACGCTTTTTACTATTATGCCGCTGTTGCGCTGTGTCGCGTGGCGCAGGCATGACGAGTGGTGCGACGGAGGATGCGACGGGGATGCGACGGGGATGCGGCTGGTGCGGCAGGGGTCGACGGCGCATGGCGGAGCGCGTCCGTCCCACGTATGTTCCATCCGGCGCGGATTGTCAATCGCGGCTCTAGACTGGGAGTCATGTCTCTTACTATCGGAATCGTCGGTCTGCCGAACGTCGGCAAGTCCACCATGTTCAACGCACTGACCCGCAACAACGTGCTGGCGGAGAACTATCCGTTCGCCACCATCGAGCCCAACACCGGCATCGTGCCCCTGCCCGACAAGCGCCTTCCCGTGCTCGCCAAGCTCGTGCACACCGAGAAGATCGTGCCGGCGACCGTCACGTTCGTCGACATCGCAGGCATCGTCAAGGGCGCTTCCGAAGGCGAGGGTCTGGGCAACAAGTTCCTGGCGAACATCCGCGAGGCGGACGCGATCTGCGAGGTCGTGCGCGCCTTCGAGGACGACGACATCGTGCACGTCAACGGCAAGGTGGACCCCGCCGACGACATCGACACGATCAACACCGAGCTGATCCTCGCCGACCTGCAGACGATCGAGAACGCGCTGCCCAAGCTCGAGAAGGACCTGCGCGGCCGCAAGATCGAGCCCGCCTACATGGACGCGGTGAAGGCCGCCCAGAAGATCCTCGAGGACGGCGAGACGATCGACCACGCCGCTTCCGCGGGCAAGATCAACAAGGACGACATCTACGACCTGCACCTGATGACCGCGAAGCCCTTCATCTACGTGTTCAACGTGGACGACAACGAGCTGCAGAACGACGAGCTCAAGTCCAAGCTCGCCGCCAGCGTCGCCCCGGCGCCCGCCGTGTTCCTCAACGCGCAGTTCGAGTCCGACCTGACCGAGCTCGACGAGGACGACGCCCGCGAGATGCTCGCCGATGCCGGCCTCAAGGAATCCGGCCTCGACCAGCTGGCGCGCGTGGGCTTCGACATCCTCGGCCTGCAGACCTTCCTCACCGCCGGCGTCAAGGAAGTGCACGCCTGGCAGATCCACAAGGGCTGGACCGCCCCGCAGGCCGCCGGCGTCATCCACTCCGATTTCGAGAAGGGCTTCATCAAGGCCGACATCGTCTCGTATGACGATTTCGTGGCTGCCAACGGCTCCATGAACGAAATCAAGGAGGAAGGCAAACTGCGCCAGGAAGGCCGCGACTACGTGATGCAGGACGGCGACATCGTCGAGTTCAAGTTCAACGTCAGCAAGCAGTGACGCGTTGCTGTGGCGACGTCGCATTATGAAAGTGGGGCCTGTATGGGTTATCAACCCGTACAGGCCCCACTTTTGTCTATTTGCTAGAGGCTATTGAAATCAGTCCATGCCTAGGTCGAAGGCGGCGGTCATCTCTTGCTTGGAGTAGGTGCGGAACGCCATGAGGGTGTGCGTGCGCTGCACGCCCGGGATCTTGGCGATGCCGCCGGGGATGATGTCTTCGAAAGCCTCCTGATCCGCCGCTTCGACGATCGCCACGAGGTCGAAATCGCCGGCGACGGAGTAGACCTCGCGCACGCCCTTGACTTCCTTGACCTTGAGCGCGACCTCGGTCGCCTTGCCGTTCTCCACGTTGATCAGCACGATTGCATTGGCCATGATGCTCCTTTGCCCGATGGGTTCGTTTCACACTCCAGTATAGGAATCCTCGTGTTCGGTGGCGTCAGTTGCCCGAAGACTGTGCATCGGAAGCCGATGATGAGGCCGACGAATCCGATAACGAGGCGGAGGTCTCGGAATCGGACGCCGACGCGGAGGCGGATGCCGCGGCGGACGAGGCGGAGGCGGAGGCCGAGGCCTGGAGCGAGGCGACGGCCTCGGGGGAGAGGTAGGAGTTATAGAAGTCGGAGAACGACGAGTACTTCACGTTGTTCTGCGTGCCGTCGATGGAACCGCTTTGCAGCTGCTTCTTGAACGAGGTCCATGCGGCGCCCGAATAGTAGGTGAACGACGTGTTGGCGATCGAGTACTCGGTGCCGATCGTGTCTTGCACGGTGATGGTGAACGCGTAGCCGTCGCGCTCCCAGCACAGTTCGTACACGCCGCCGTTCGCGGCGTTCGTCGGGTCGAAGTACGACGTGTCGTTCCAATACCAGATGCCGTTGGGCTGGCCATAGGTGTCGATGACCGCGTCGAGCGCGGCGCTTGACGAATCCGACGTGGCGGCGTCGATGCCCACGATCTTCTCCAGGCTTGCAGAGTCATCCGGGGTGTAGGCGAGGTCGAAAAGGCCTTGTGAGAACACGTCGCTGATTGGCGTCGTGTCGTTGTCGAGTTCGTAATGCAGGTCGAGCGTCACGCCGCCGAAGGTGCTGTCCATCACGATGGAATCGCCGGAATCGTCGCTGGGCTTCGTGGCGGTGGAGGTGAGCAGCTCGGCCTTGTCGGTCATCGCCTTCGTGCCGTCGCCGCTTGCCACCGCGACCGAGACGCTCGAGGCGTGGTCGAACAGGTCGCTTGCCGAGACCGGCGCGTCGAGCACGCCGAAGAACTTGAGATCGGTGGTGTTCGTGGGGTGCGCGGACCAATCGGTCTGCGACAGCCACGAGACGGTGTTGTCGTGGGATGACGATGCGTTGGAGGATGACGCGTCGCCGGATGTCGACGAGCCGCACGCGGCCGGGGCGAGCAGCAGCGGCAGGGCGGCGAGCGCCGCTGCGAGGCGGCGCAGGGTGTGCGGATGCGAGGTATGTGATGCAAGCGATGTCACAAGCGATGTCATGGTGGATTCTCGTTTCTTGAGAAAGTTTCTTGAAGATGAGGGTGTGAGTGGGGTGATGGTACGAGGGAGAGACGAAGGCTCGATGGTGTTGGCTTTCGGCAGACGCGAAGGCATCGCCGTCGTCACAGCTTGGAGACGATGTCGGAGAAGTTCTTGAACTCCACCTTGTTGCCGTTGGCGTCCTCGTAGCCGGACTGCAGCTGCTCCTTCTCGCGCGACCATGCGGTGCCGGGGTAGTAGCCGAAGCCCGCGGCGTCCGCCACGGTGGAGCCATTGCTCACCACGTCCTGCACCACCACGTCCTGCACCACCACGTCGAACGCATAGCCGTCGCGTTCCCACACGAGGTCGTAGGCGCCGCCCTCGGATGCCTTGTCTGCGTCGAACTGGGAGTTGTAATACCAGATGTAGGTGGGCGCGCCGTAGGTGCGGATGATCGCGTTGAGGCGCACGGAGCCCTCGTCGCTCACGTTCGAGGCGTCTTCGTCGGCGACGTCCACGTTGAGCAGCGAGTCGATGGTACTCGACGAGGTGGAGTCGAGCGACATCTTCCAGTAATCGTTGGTGAAGGCGTTGGCGACGGTGGATGTCTCGTTCGTGTAGAACGAGAACGAGACGCTCATCTGTAGCGAGCTCATCGACGAATCGAGCGTGAACGTGTCGTAGGTCACGTCGGAGTCAAGCTGCAGGTCGCTCGTCTTGAGCTGCGAGGGATCGGTGATCGAGTCGCCGGTGGTGGCGATGTTGACCGCCGACAGGTGCGGGATGAGCGCATCCATCGTGATCGGGCCGGTGAGCACGCCGAACATCGACAGCGCCGTATCGGTGGCGGGATGCGACGCCCAGTCGACCGTGGAGATCCACGAGGACACCGACGCGGAGCTTGAGGAGCTCGATCCGGAGGCGTTCTGCGAGCCGGAGCCGCATGCGGGCAGGCACAGCACGAGGGGAAGGGCGACGAGTGCTGCGAGAGCGGAGAGCAGACGGCGGCGCATGCGATGCGGGAGGGTCTGGTTCGAGGAGGATTGCCGTGCCATGAGTGTCCTTTCGGTGGAGGCGTGCCGCCCGCGTGACTCACCGGTGGGCCGGCGGCGGTGCGCGTCGTGAATAATCGTGAGCAACTTCTTGCAATTATGGTGCCAGACGCTGAGAAATGCATGGGTGGGTGTCGCGGCCCGAAGCGCGTGCCCATGCCGTGCGACAATGCCACGTGCCCATGCTGTGTGCCCATGCCGCGCGACAATGCCGTTCGTGGATGCTGTGCGCCCATGCCACGCACGGATGAATGCAAAGGCCCGTCCCTTTTCGACTAAGGTTGAGGTATGACCTTCGAGAAATGGGAAAAAGCGTCCGAGCCGTTCATGACGGCCCTGTCGTTCGTATTCCTCGCCGTCTACGCATGGATGGTGCTGGCACAGCCCTACAGCGTGCTGGCGACCGTCGGCAACGTGGTGATGGATTCCACGTGGATCATCTTCGCCATCGACTACATCATCACCCTGATCCTGGTGCCGAACAAGGGACGGTGGTTCGTCATGCATCTGTTCGACCTGGTCGTCGTGACGCTGCCGATGTTCCGCCCGCTGCGCACCGTGTTCGCCTTCACGCCGCTGCGTGCGCTGCGAAAGGCGAATTCCCAGACCTTCCGCGCCCGCATCATCACCTACACGGTGGCGGTCTCGGTCATGGTCTTCTTCGTGGGGTCCCTTGCGTTGCTTGACGCCGAGCGCAACGCGCCGGGCGCCACGATCCACACGTTCCCCGAGGCCCTGTGGTGCATGTGGGTGTCGATGACCTCCGTGGGCTATGGCGATTATTCCCCTGTCTCGGCGGAAGGACGGTGCATCGCCGCGCTCATGATGTTCGCCGGCATCATCTTGAACGGCATCATCTGCGCACTTCTTTCGTCGTGGCTCATCCAGGAGGAATCCATCCGCAAGAACCGCGAGGACCGCCTCACCAAGGAGCGCATCGCGAAGATCCACGGCCACATGGACGAGATCTCGAAGGATCTGCGCGACATCAAGCGCGAGCTTGCCGAGGCGCAGAAGGCGCGCGACGAGCAGGAGGGGAAGCTTGACGAGGATGATGATGACGAGGATGCTTACGACGACGAGGAAGACGAGCTGGAGGAGACGCTGACCGAGGAGAGCGGCGCCCATACGGGCGACACGACGACGGTGCTGCGCCCTGGCGACATCGCCCGCTACGCCAAGCAGGAGCAGGCCCGCAAGGAGAGGGAGAAGGCCGAGCGCCGCCGCCAACACGAGCGTGACGAGGAGGCCGAGCACAATGCGTTCATCAGCGACACGCTCAGCGACGAGCCGGATCCGGATTCCGGCTACTCGCAGCTTGCCTCGCCGAGCGTGAGGCGCATGGGATGGTTCTTCGGCATGCCGACGGGCAAGCCGACGCCCGACCCCAAGGCGGAGCGTCTGACCGGCGAGAAGCGCTCCGCGCCGTACCACACCGGCAAGGTGGGCGTCTTCCGCGCCGACTCCGGCCATGGCACTCCGCGCCATGAGGCGCCGCGTCACGATGGCGGGCACGAGGACTCCGGCTCGGGGGAGTGATGGGAGCCGGTGAACCGCACAGCGCCAGGAAATCACGTGGGGGGGGGAATTAAGCCGGGGGATTACGCGATGCCGCGTAGTCCACGGTGATGGAAAGAGGTTGCCGGCAGGAGGCGGTTGCTGGGAAAGCTCAGCGGTTGAGCAGGCTTTCCAGCACTTCCTGGGGCATGGAGTTGAGGCAATGCGTCGCCAGCACGCGGTAGCCCTCCTGGCAAGGATGGAACTGGTCGCCGCACCAGAACCAGAACTCGTCGCAGTGCAGGTCTTCGTGGACCATGTTGATGTAGCGCGCGTTGTTGTCGTCGCAGATGGCCTGCGTGGCCTTCGCCTGCTCGTCGCACAGCCTTTCGAGGTCGATGCGCAGCGACTTGCCGAGCGCAGGAATCATCTGCAGCTGCCCGCATGACATGACCGCCACATGCGGGGCATGACGGTGGGCGATCTGGATGCATTCGCGCAGTTCCTCGCTCCATTCGCTGATCTTGCGGCGCGCCATGATGTCGTTGGAGCCGGCGCCGATGTAGATGACGTCGAACTGCGTGCATGTGGCGATGTCAGCTTCCCGGTCGGTGGTGGGTGTATCGCTTTTGTGCGTGTTGACCTCGCCGCTCTTGCCGTCCTTCGCCTTGGGCTCGAGCTTGGCGAGCTGGCGGTAGCGCACGCGGCGGATGGTGGCGCCGAGCTTGGCATCGGTGCGCCATTCCACTGGCACGCCCAGGCGTGCCGAGAGCATCGTCGCCATCTGGGGGATGAGTCCTTTGCTTTGGTCGCTCGTGCCGCAGCCGGCGATCATGGAATCGCCGACGGCAAGCACACGGATCGGGCGCGCCGTCGGGTCCGCGCCTTCGCCGAGCACTCTGCCGTGCCGGGCGCCCTGCGGTTCTTCGGCGAGCGTGATGTGCTGCTTCGCCCAGCCGGCTTCCGCGCCGATGGCGAGCGTGCGGAACAATCCGCGCTTGCGTTTCGACGCCTTGCCAGCGGTGAGGTATGTTGCGTTCAGGCTGGGCTGGGATGTTGTGTGTGCGTTATGCGTTGTGCTGTGGGTCATGGTTTCCTTCTTCGCTGGTGTTCTCTGCGGATATGCTTTCTGTGTTCGTGTTCTTTGCATCCGTATTCTTCGGGTTCGTGTTCTTTGGACTCACGGATGGCGACGAATGGGGGATTGTGCCGCTGGGCGCTGCGCCGCTGGGTGGGTTGCTGTCGGGCGGACTGCCGTCGGGTTTGCTGTCGCGAGGCGCGGCAGGAGGTATATTGGCGCCGCCCGCCACGAGGTGCGGCCACAGGAACTCGGCGGTGCGCCGGGGCCAATCGGCGGGCACCCCGTCGTGGAGGGCTGCCGTGGCGACCATGCCGCCCAGCGTGAGGTCGAGGATGAAGTCGAGGTCCAGGTCGGCGCGGAACTGGTGCGCCGCCGCCCCACGCCGGAAGTAGTCGG
>JAQXZM010000027.1 GCA_029227215.1 Bifidobacteriaceae bacterium
GTCGGCGGCGGCATAGGCGTCGAGGATGGCGGGCGAACCGTCGGTGCTGCCGTCGTCGACGAGCAGCAGCTCGAAGTCGGTGAACTCCTGCCCCAGGATCGAGTCGACGCAACGGCGTATGCCTTTCTCCGCGTTGTAGACGGGCACGATGATGCTGACGACCGGCTGGCTCATGGGGTTCCTTCCTGTAATGCTTTCATAGTAAGCCGCGCGATGGCAAGCGTCTTCACGGTAGCCGCGTGGCGGCAGCGGCGTTTCGGGCAAGCCGCGTTCAGAATTCCTGCGGCAGCCAGCCGTGCATCTGGGCGCGGCGGAAGTCCCAGCATTCCTTCCACATCGCATCGGGCGCAGTGTGCTGGGAGGGCTCGAGCTTCCAGCTCCAATACACCCATCCGGAGCATGCGGCAAAGCAATCGAGCTGCATGCGCGTCACTTTCGCGAAGCGGCGCTGCTGCTCGTCGTCGAACTGGTCGTCGGTGAGCTCGCCACGGTCGAGGTCCTTCGCCCAGTCGTTCTCGACGCACCACTCCCCCACGATCACCGGCACATGCCGTTCCATGTCGCGCAGGCGGTGGCGTTCGAACGCGAGGATGAGCCGGTACGCGAGCGGGTTGTGCAGCCGCACCGCGCGTTCCGCGGCGGACAGGTAGATGTGCGCGTCCACGTACACGTTGCGCATGCGGTGCTTGGTGAAGAACGTCTTCCAATGCGCCAGGCGGAAGCCGTCGTGGAACACGATCGCCTTGTCGTAGGGCAGGTAGCGACGCAGCCGCTTGTAACAGGCGAGGTAATACTGCCGCAGGAACGCGAGCGGCACATAGGTGGAGATCGCGGCGTCCTTGGGGTTGCGCGGCGCGTACTGCTTGCGCGAGCTGCGGAACACCGTGTAGCTGATCGGCTCGTTGATCACCTCGATGCCGAACAGTCCCGGCCGCGTGCCGTAGCGCTTGGCGAGGCCTTCGAGCACTTCGATCGCCTGCTCCACTTTCTGGGGCTTCAAATGCCAGGTGACTTTGCCGATCACGCCGGAGCTGTCGAAGCCGTTCTGCCCGCCGGGCGCGGTGTGCAGGTCGATGAGGAGCTTCAGGCCGTATTTCTCGCACCAGTCCCTCGCACGGTCCACATACCGGTAACATCCGCCCAGCGGCGGCTTCTTCGTGAGCACCGTGTAGGGCACGGGCAGGCGCACAAGGTTCATGCCGGCCTCGGCGATCTGGCGGAAGTCGTCCTCGGTGATGTACAGGTCGCGGTGGTGCTTGATTCGTTTGTATAGCCAGTCCGGGTCCGCCACGCGCGCCAGCTCGTTCTCGTCATCCGCGTCGAGGCCTTCGAACAGGTGCGGCTCCATCCATTTCTCGAGCACGAGCCAGTTGCCCAGGTTCACGCCGCGCCACTGCGGGGCGGGCTCGGCGGCATCATGCGCCGCGATGCCGGCTGGCGCAACGCGGGCCGGCGCGATGTCTGCCGATGTGATGACGTCAGCTGCGATGCCGTCTGATGGTGCTTCATTGATGACGGTGCCATTCGCTGCCATGTGAGCTCCTCCCTGCCACGTTCATGATCGCTCATTCATGATTGCCACAATCAGAAGATGGATCGAGCGGCAATCGTCGCCGCTAACCATTCGTGCGGGTCATCATGCGGGTGTTCCTTGCTCCATTATGCACTCGATTGCGCGCGATTCGCCCGTCAATCCCACCGATTCAACCGTCACGTCGCCCAGCGATCCCATCGATCCAGCCATCCCACCGATTCAACCATGTCACCATTGGACTGCACCACCGTGGAATGTCCCGCCATGAGCGAAGTTGCACAAACCATGAATGTTTGCCTACAGTTAAGTAACATCGACGCGCAACTTCGACGCGAAGCACCGAGACGCAGCACCGAACGGCAAGACGGCCGCCGGACGACGAAACCGACGCGGCACCACCGTATCGGAGCGCGGGAAGCCGAGAGCGCGGAGAAACAGAGGAAGCACAGAGGAACCGGGAGCGACGAAACCGAACGATGGGAGGATATCATGCGTAATGTCATCATCCTGGGAGGCAATGGCTACGTGGGCCGCGAGCTCACCGCGCAGTGGCTCGCGCACGACCCGGGCGCCGAGTTCTGGATCGTGTGCCGGTCTGGCAAGAACTGTGTGAACAACCCGCGCGTGCATGTGATCGAGGCGAACGCCCGGGACGTGAAGACCGTCGAATCGCTGCTGCCGCAAGACGCGCAATTCGCAGCGATCGTGGACCTTGTGGGAGACACGCAGAACATGGCGCGCAACGTGCAGGCCGCCAAATGCATGCTGGCACTTGCCAAACGCCATTCGATACCCCGGCTAGGCTACGTCGCCGGATGCGCAGGCAACGCCCGATACCGCCGCACGAAACGCTCGATCGTCAAGCATCTGCACGCCTATGACCCGAACATGACGATCATCAACCCGTCGATCATCTACGGCAACGGCCGAAACGACAGCCTCGTCAAGCTCGTGCCGGTGTTCGAGAAAGTCTCGAAGGTCTTCCCCTGCCTCGCCCCGCGCACCGTGGAGGACGTGGCGAGCGAACTCATCGCCGGCCTCTCCCCTCTGGGAATCTGAGCCAGAGGAATCTGAGGCGAAGGAATCCCGCTAAGCAAAACCGCAGTCAGGAAACCACAGAATCGCAGAATCCCGGCAAGCAATCTCTGGGAAACCAGCGCCTTCAGTACAGCATGACGGCGAAGGGCTTGCCCTGCTGGCCCTCGCGCCGCGTGCAGTACTGCGGCCAGCGATCGCGCGTCAGGCACATCTCGTGCCGCGCGTGGTTGCCGCTCGTCGTATGCACCCACGGGTCGGTCTGCTCGTAGATGAAGCCCATGCGCGCCATCACCTTGTGCGCGCGGTCGTTGTCGTCGAAGTAGCAGCCCCACACCGCCACGCAGTCGAGCACGTTGAACGCGCGGTCAATCACCGCCTCGGCGGCCTCCTCGGCGTAGCCGAAGCCCCAGAACGGCTCGCCGATCCAGAAGCCGATCTCCGGTTCCAGATCGTCGCGCGTGTAGGTGTTGCGATGGAAGCGCAGGGACACGCACCCGATGATCGTATAGGTGTCTTTGAGCACCACCGCGTAGGATTCGGGCGCAATGAGCACGTTGCGCAGCACGACGCGGCTTTCGGCGACGCTGCGATGCGGAGCCCACCCGCAGGCGGGCCCCACCGCGGGGTCGCTTGCCAGAAGGTAGAGCTCCTGGGCGTCGTCAAGCGTCCAGGGGCGCAGTATCAGCCGTTCGGTGTCGAGCACCACGTCCATCGAAGCATCCTCCTCGTTCGGCGTCGCGATGAGCCAACGCCATGCCACATGCCGTCGCCGGGAATCCACGCGCAAGAATTGAGGATTCCTGGCATGCGAAAACCATACCGGGCTGCGCTACCACCGGTACCTGAGAGACCACGGGTACCTGAGAGCATACAGGTATCTGAAAGACCACACGCGTCTCAGAAACAACAGACACCGCAGCCGCCACGGGCAATCGCAACAACCGGCACTACAGATAATAACGGACGCCGCCCCATCCGAGAACCCTTCCGATTCTATGAAAAGAAAGGAGATAACAAAAGAGACAGGAAAGGCTCTCCTCGTGGATGCGGTGGCGTCCGACACCAGTGTACATCGTACTTCTTGATGTACTTGTTGGCTTAGCCCTTGGCTTACTTCTTGGTGATGTAGCCAATCGCCTTGAGCATCTCGGCGCTTTCGAGCGCACCGCCGGCGGCGCCGCGCAGCGTGTTGTGCGCCAGGCCGACGAACTTCCAGTCGAAGATGGAATCCTCGCGCAGACGGCCGATGGTGATGCCCATGCCGCCTTCGTAATCCACGTCGAGCTTGACCTGCGGACGGTCGGGTTCCGTGCGGTACTGGATGAACTGCTTGGGGGCGTGCGGCAGGCCGAGGCGCTGCGGTTCGCCGGAGAAGCTTTCGAGCTTCTCGATGAGCTGCTCCTTCGTGGGCTTCTTGGCGAAGTTCACGAACACGGTGGCGGTGTGGCCGTTAAGCACGGGCACGCGGATGCACTGCGAGGTGATGCGCAG
>JAQXZM010000028.1 GCA_029227215.1 Bifidobacteriaceae bacterium
AGTGGTAGAGCACTTCCTTGGTAAGGAAGAGGTCGCGGGTCCAATTCCCGCCCGAGGCTCCATGGCGGGATAGCTCAGCTGGCTAGAGCGTACGACTCATAATCGTAAGGTCGAGTGTTCGAGTCACTCTCTCGCTACGAAAGCCGGCCGGGTAAAATCCCAAGGCCGGCATTATTCGGTAAACTAACAGAGGTGGAAAATGGCTAGCAAGAGCGCCGAAATTCGTCCGGGCATCACGCTCGCATGCACCGTGTGCAAGGAGCGCAATTACATCACGACGAAGAATCGTCGCAACACGCCCGACCGTCTCGAACTCAAGAAGTTCTGCCCGCGCTGCGGCAAGCACACGGTGCACCGCGAGACCCGCTAAGGTAACGCGCCAAGCGCTTCGCAATCTTTCAAGCCCGGTTTTCCGGGCTTTTTTCATATCGGATCACGCAAAGCATTCCTGGGTATTCTTGAATCGTTCCCAACCGTATCTTCCTCGTAGTGGAGGCACAATCATGACCGACGTCCCAGCAGATCGCACCGTCACCACGCAAGCCTCGGGCACGCCGCGGTTCAGCGACATCACGACCATCCGCATCGGCGGCGCCATCAAGAACTTCGTGCAACCCGCCTCCGAAGAGGAATTCATCGACGTTGTGCGAAACGCGGATGACCGCCACGAACGGCTGTGCGTCATCGGGGGTGGCAGCAACATGCTCGTCTCCGATGAGGACTTCGACGGCACCGTGGTGCGCGACGCGCGTCATGTCGTCGACGCCGGCGAAGCTTTGAACGAAGGCGCCCGGCACAATGGCGAGGATGTCAGCGTGACGGTGCAGGCAGGTGTGAATTGGGACGATTTCGTGGCGTTCAGCGTCGCTCATGGGCTCGAGGGCATCGAGGGGCTGAGCGGCATCCCCGGCACGGTGGGCGCGTCGGTGGTGCAGAACATCGGCGCCTACGGGCAGGAGGTCGCCTCCAGCGTGCGCGCGGTGCGCGTGTGGGACCGTCTCGAACAGCGCGTGATCGCGCTCGACGCCCGCGACCTGGCGTTCGGTTACCGCACGTCATCGCTCAAGACCACGATGTACGCCGGCACGGTGCCCCACCGCGAAACCACCGAATGGTTCCCCAGCCCCCGCTACATCGTGCTCGCCGTCACCTACGTGCTCCATTCCGACGACCACGGCACCGTCGGCGTGGGCCAGCTCGCCCGTGCGCTGGGCGTGGACGTGGGTGCGCGCATGGAGCTTGCGCAGATCCGCGACGCGGTGCTCTCTGTGCGCGCCGGCAAGGACATGCTCGAAGATCCCACTCGCTACGCCAATCCGTGGATGAAGGGCACGAAGCAGATCGACTCCGCTGCGATCGCTGGTGAGCCGAACCACAACCGGTGGAGCTGCGGCAGCTTCTTCATCAATCCCGTGGTGACCGTGGCGCACGCCCAGCGCTTCCTGGAAGGCGCGCCGCAATACCCGGCAACGCTGCCTGATGGCTCGGTCGGCGTGAAGACCTCCGCCGCGTGGCTCATCGACCATGCCGGATTCCACCGCGGTTTCAGCCTCGCCTCGGAGCTCGCGAATTTCCCCGAGGCCAGCGAGCAGGCCGCACGCGCCTCTCTCAGCACCGTGCACACGCTGGCGCTCACGAACAGGGGAGGCGCCCGCTTCGACGACATCGCACACCTCGCCGCACGCATCCAGAAGGGCGTGGAGGACGCCTATGGCATCCATCTGGTGCCCGAGCCGGTGATCGTTCGCTGAACGCGGCGCTGGCGGTGCTGGCGGTGCCTGCGCGGGTTGCCTCGCCGGCCGGTCTAGGTGGGTTGCCTGGGCGGCCGGCCTGTTCCCGTTCCCCACGTCGTTCCAATCCGCACGCAATGGGCGCGGGTGGCGCAGCGTCGCCGAACGGTCGTAACCTTGTAACAACACCTGCACCGTGCCTTGAGATCTTGAGATATTGAGCAAGGGCGCGGTGCGTCATTGTCGGCCGCATCGCGGCAGGAAGGAGCCATTCATGGCTTACGTCATCGCCGAGCCCTGCGTGGACGTCAAAGACAAGGCCTGCGTGGACGAGTGCCCCGTGGATTGCATCTACGAAGGCGACCGCACGCTGTACATCAACCCCAACGAGTGCGTGGACTGCGGCGCGTGCGAGCCCGTGTGCCCCACCGAGGCCATCTTCTACGAAGACGACCTGCCCGACGACTGGGCATGGTACAAGGACGCCGCGGTGAGCTTCTTCGCCGAGGTGGGCGACAAAGGCGGCGCCTCCGCGGTCGGCGCCTTCGGCCATGACGAACCGCGCGTGGCGGCCCTTCCTGCTGGCATCAACGGCTGAGCGGCAGGGCAATGGGTTTCGCAACATACTCCACTCCCTACGATTGGTCGCGTGTCGCCAAGTTCCGCGCCGCTGCGGCGCAGTACCCGGGTGGCGCGGTAGACCTTTCGATCGGCTCGCCAGTCGACCCGGTCTCCGAGGGCGTGCGCAAGGCGCTCGCCGATGCGTCGAACGCCCGCAACGCTTACGGTTACCCCGCCACGGTGGGCACGCCGGAGCTGCGCGAGGCTATCTCGCAGTGGTACAGGCGCGATCGCGGCGTTGACCTGGCGGCGATCGGCGCGTCCGCCGTGCCGTCCGTGGGTTCCAAGGAGGCGGTCGCGCTCATGGCGTCGCTGCTCCAGCTGGGGCCTGGTGACGTGATCGTGCAGCCGCGCATCGCTTACCCGACGTATGCGATCGGCACGCAGCTCGCCGGCGCCACCATCAAGCTCGTCGACGCCGTCGAAGACACCGCCTCGTGGGAGCGCATCAAGGGCGTCAAGGCTATTTGGGTGAACTCTCCGAACAATCCCAGCGGCAAGGTGCTCAACGCCTTCCAATTGCACGACATCGTGATGGCGGCACGTCGCATCGGCGCCGTGGTGCTGAGCGACGAATGCTACGCGCTGCTGGGCTGGCAGGCTGAGAAGGCCGCCTATGCCGCAGGCGGTGCCCCGGTGAATCCGCTGGCAGCAGCGCAATCGGCTCCCGTGGCGCCCACGGCACTTGCGACACGCGATGCCGAGTCGCAAGGCGCTCCGGGAACCTCCGGTGCTGCATCCGCAGGGCTTGCATCAGTGGCGGCACCATCCATCCTCGACCCCGGCGTGTGCGCGGGAAGCGCCGAAGGCATTCTCGCGTTGTATTCGCTGAGCAAGCAGAGCAACATGGCGGGGTACCGCGTGGCGTTCATCGCCGGAGACAAGGCGCTCATCGACCCGATGGCCGCCCTGCGCAAGCAGATTGGCCTCATCATCCCTGGCCCTGTGCAAGCGGCGATGACGTTCGCGCTGGGCGATGACGAGACCGTGCTCGCCCAGCGTCGCAAGTACGCCTCCCGTCTCGCGTCCCTCGTCGATGGGTTGCGCGCCTTCGGCTACGAAGACGCCATGATCCCCGACGGCGGCCTGTACGTGTGGGTGAAGGCCCTCGGCACCGATTGCTGGGATGACATGGACGCGCTCGCCACGCTTGGCATCGTGCCCGCACCTGGCGAATTCTACGGAGATGCCGGCTATCTGCGCTTCTCGGTGACCGCCTCCGACGAAGCGGTGAACCGCGCCGCACACCGTTTGCGCGGTGCGTGATCCCGATTCGCCCGACCCAGGATTCGCCCAACTTGGGGTTACGTCCATCATCGCGGCGAAAATTCGCGCAATTGGTGGTCGGCATCCCAAGTTGGGCGATGCTCCGACCAGGCATGATGCCATCCCATCGCTGGGATGGGAGACAAGGAAACAAAAAGGTCTTCGGAACGTTCATTCCGAAGACCTTTCAAGTCTTATATTCAGCATTAAGACTCAAGGGCGGAGACGGAGGGATTCGGACCCTCGAACCACAAAATCGTGATTAACACCTTAGCAGGGTGCCCCTATCGACCACTCAGGCACGTCTCCATCTTGAATTTTCATTCAATCTGCTGCGCTCATCGAGCTGGTCGACGTCGATGTAACACAACAAAGCAAGACCATATCAGATAATTTGCAAAACGACAACACGGCGTGGTGCATTTGCTGCGTAATGAATTAGCTGTGCGGTGAATGTGCTGCATAATGAGTGCATGAGCACGTCACCGAGGCCAGCGGCAGCCAAACGAGATTGGGGGCACGACCCCGCCGGATGCACGATTCTGCATGTGGACATGGACGCCTTCTTTGCGTCCTGCGAAATCGCCCGCAACCCGCAGCTCCGTGGACTGCCTGTCATCATCGGCACCGGCACGCGCTCCGTTGTTTCCGCCGCCAGCTATGAGGCTCGCGCGTTCGGTGTGAACTCCGCCATGCCCGTTGCCGCCGCGCGGCGGCGCTGCCCGCAAGGCGTGTTCCTTCCCGTCGACATGGCGTACTACCGTTCCGTCTCCGCCCAGGTTTTCGCGATTTTCGAAGAGGTCACGCCTTTCGTCGAGAAGGTCTCGGTGGACGAGGGCTATCTTGATGTCTCCGGTGCTTTGGGTGCCTGGCCGGGCGGACCGGAGCAGATCGGCGCATGGATCCGCGCGCAGGTGCACGAGCGGCTCGGCGTCACCTGCTCCGTAGGCATCGCCGCCAACAAGCTCATCGCCAAGCTGGCCTCCACCACCGCCAAGCCGGACGGCATGCTCATCGTGCCCCAGGCGCGCAGCGCCGAGTTCATCCAGGTCATGCCTCTGCGATCCGTGCCAGGCATCGGTCCCGCGATGGAGAAATCGCTCGCCGCATGGGGATGCACCACGGTGGCGCAGCTTGCGCAGCTGAGCGAGGATGACCTGCTTCACGCCACCGGGTCGCGCGTGGAAGCGCAGCGCCTGTGGCGCGCCGCCCGCGGAGTGGATGACCGGCGTGTCATCGTGTCGGCGCCGGAGAAATCCGTGGGCTATGAGCGCACGTTCGATGCCGACCGCACCACGTTGGGGCCGGTCGATGCGCTGGTGCGCACGTGTTGCGAGGAGGTCGCCTCCCGCCTGCGCGCCCGGGAGCTTGTGGGCCGCACGGTGAGCGTGAAGATCCGCTATTCCGACCTGCGGTATGTGTCGCGTGCGCATTCGCTTGACCGCCCCGTCAACACCGCGGCAGACATCTACCCCACGGCACGGGAGCTGCTGTGCGCGATTCTGGCGCTCGGCGCGGATGCTCCGGCATCCACGCGGCTGTTCCAACCGGTGCGCCTCGCCGGGGTGTCGGTGAGTTCTTTGGAAAGCGCTCACGGCGCGGCGTACCAGCCCACGCTCGAAGACCTCATGGAGCAGCAGGTCGCCGAGGCGAACCCCTCGCACCCGCGCTCGCAATCCGAAACGCGTGCCAAGACCGGTGACGCGGAAAAGGCCATCGACAGCATCCGCAAGCGCTTCGGCAAAGGCTCCGTCGGCTTCGGCATCCGCGGGGAGTGATGGCGCGGTAGGCCACACCACATCGTGCAACAGTTCCCCGGGTGCGATGCAGGTGCGATGCGGCGCAGGGCTTCTCGTACACACGCCATTATGCGCGACCAATACCGAGAAGAGCCGTATCCCCGATTAGAATCAGGGTTGTGGCGAACATCATCGACTATGTGAAGACGGAGATGAGGCGGCTTCCCGCAGGTGCAACGGAGCAGGGGAGCACGTCTGGCTCCGGCAATGGCGGTGCCAGCGCGAATGCCGATGGCATCCGCCCGTTCCACGATGTCGACAGCCTGGTGCTCTCCCAGATCGCATACGTGCACATGCCTGATAACGTGCCGCGGATGCCGCGCAAAGGCCCTGCGCTGCCGACCAGTGCCTATGTGCCGATTCATGAGCTGCTCCGCGCGGAATGCTATGGCAGCATGTTCCCCACCAAGGGTGCGGAAAGCTCGCTATGCGCTCTGGTCACGGCGATGGCGGCAAGCCCACGATTTCGCACGATGCGCATAGGCAACTACATCTCGGTGGAGGACGACCAGCCTGGGCATGAGAAGCAGTTCGCTGCCGTGAGCGTGCTCATCGACGACGACACGGAATTCGTGGCGTTCCGCGGCTCCGAGGATTCCCTCGCCGCGTGGAAAGAAAACTTCAACATGGCGTTCACCTGCCCCATTCCCGCGCAGACATCCGCGGCGAAATACCTCGAACGCGTGGCGGCGGCAAGCTCCCGCCGTCTCATCGTGGGCGGGCATTCGAAAGGCGGCAACCTGGCGGTCTACGCCTCCATGAAGGCGCCGGAACCGGTGCGCAAGCGCATACAGGCGATTTACTCGCATGATGGCCCGGGCTTCGAGCAGCGGGTGTTGGAATCCTTGGATTTCGAGCGCATCAAGCCGCTTGTGCACAAGACCGTGCCCGAAGCATCCATCATCGGCATGATTTTCGAGACCCAGGAGGATTTCCGCGTCATCGAGAGCACCAGCCACGGCATCGCTGAGCATTTCGCGATGACGTGGAAGGTCAAGGATGGCGACTTCGTATACGTGCCTCAGCTGCCCCAGGGCACGCGGTACGTCAACCGCACGCTCAACGATTGGGTGGCGCACATCACCCCTGCCGAGCGCCAACGCGTGCTGGGCATTCTCTTCGACATCCTGCGCTCCACCGGGTGCGAATCGTTCTCCGACATGGCGGTGCACTGGCGTGAGTCGCTGCCAGCCATCGGCGAAACAGTCAAGGACATGCCTCCCGCCGATCGCAAGCTTGTGGTCTCGACGTTCAAGGTGCTGTTTTCCACGGCTCTGCGCACCGCACGCTCCCAAAGCGAGGATTCCCATGCTCTGGATGGCGGCTTGCGGTCGGATGGCGCGCGGTCGGATGGCGCGCGATTGGCCGGCATGCAGCCGGGCGGCACGCAGTCGATCGGTGCCTCGATTGGCGCTTCGTCACAAGAGCGGCGTGCGCCGTCGGTGCCGCGCGGCAGGCGAGCGGACGCCGCTGTATACGGTGGCAACGGCACCGAGGGCCACACGAGTGCCGATACAAGTGTCGATATGAGCGCCGATGCAGGGGCCGATGCAGGGGCAGTGGATACCCGTGTTGCGCAAGCGCCTCGCGATGCGCAGTCTGGAAAACAGCGCATCAAGGACGAGCTCCATCTGCTGCGCGAACAGTACAAGGATGTCAAGCGCCTCAACAAGCAGGAAGCGCAGCGCCGTAAGGAACTGGTCAAGCGTGAGAAGCGCGATGCCAAGCGTGCGTCGAAGTACCGCTGAGAATGCCGGCAGTGCCTGAGCCGATGGCGTTGCAGCGAATGACACTCGATTGCACCCGTGGTGATGGCGCTGGTAGAGAGATTTCGGGGGCTCTTATGGGATACCCAGGAGAAAAGGCGGTGCTGGCCTCAGAAAGGTTTTGTAGGTGAAGAAGTGAGAAGAAGGCTTCGTTGACAAGGGAGATGGAGTGGGCGAAAGTACTCCCTTGTCTCTCGCCACTTCCCCATCATACAGGATGCGCGCCGCGAAATGCGGAGGAATTGTGAAACTTTCGTGAAGATTGTTCGCAATCTGGGCCTGTTCGAATCATTCGGAAGCGCAATGGCGCAATCGGAATGATGATTGCGGAGCTGGCTGGCTCAAATGCGAGCAATGTGCCGTCGAGCGTCATGTTGGTGACTTAGTGTGGACGCATGACTTGTATCGAACGCAACATGGACCAGACATCCCTTCCGCTCGTGGTCGTCCCCAACTGCGTGCCGTCGCTTTCCGAACCGCTCATGCGCTGCCTTGACCGCTTCGACGGCAAGGCGCGAGTGCAGCTGTACGCAAGCCCCAAGGACGTGACCGACCCCAACGAGCTGATTGCGCGATGCAAGGGTGCCGACGCGGTCATCGTGCTCGGTTTCCATGTGACCGATGAGATTTTCGAGGCCTTGCAGCCGTCGGTCAGGTGCTTTGCGTTCGGTGGCACCGGCATCGCCAATTATGTCAACGTGCCGTTGGCGAAAGAGCGCGGCGTGCGCGTGACCAATGTGCGGCATTACGGTGACCAGTCCGTCGCCGAGCATGCGGTGGCGCTGATGTTCGAGCTCACGAAGCACACCGGGCGCATGAACGTGCAGATGCACACCAGTGGCTGGCCGGGATGCGACGCGCTGCAACTGGGTGGCAGAACGCTCGGCATCGCAGGATTCGGCGGCATCGGCCGCGCTACAGCGCGCATCGCCGCCGGCATGGGCATGCATGTGCTGGAATGGTCGCGTTCCTCGCATGCCAGCGAGGCCGCCGCGATGGGAGTGACGGAGGTCGCGAGCCTCGAGGAGCTGTTCGACTGCAGCGATGTCGTGAGCCTGCACATGACGCTGTCCGGCGAGACCGAGGGAATCGTGGGCAAGGATCTGCTCGCGCGTCTGCGCCCTGGCTCGATGCTCATCAACACCGCGCGCTCGCAGCTCGTCGGCTCGCAGGCATTGCTCGAACGCCTGCGCCAAGGTGACATCAGTGCCGGGCTCGACGTGTTCGACGTGGAACCGCTGCCGGATGATTCGCCGCTGCGCGCGCTGCCCAACGTGGTCATCACCCCGCACAACGCATGGCGCACCGACGCGGCGAGCGAAGGCATCGTGCAACAATGCGTCCGCAGCGTGCTCGCGTGGATCGATGGCGAGGAATTCAACGTCGTCGTGTGAGAAACCGCACTCGGAATGAGCGGTCGGAAAACAGCACAGGCAGGTGAGATGAGCAGCAACCAGGCATCGACAATCCTTGACGGTCCCGCCACGCCGGCGACGGCGACATACGAGGACCGCAAGTCGGAATTCATCGGCGAGGCATGCCATGCGGAAAGCGCTGAAGAGGCGCTCGCGTTCGTCGATGCCGTGCGGCAGCGCAACCCCAAGGCGCGGCATGTGGCGTATGCCGCCATCTGGGGCGGGGGCGCGGGTGCCGGCGAGCGCATGAGCGATGACGGTGAGCCATCCGGCACGGCCGGCAAGCCGATCTTCGACGTGCTGCGCCAGAACGGTCTCACCGACTGCGTCGTGACGGTCACGCGGTATTTCGGCGGAATCCTGCTCGGCAGCGGTGGTCTGATCCGCGCGTACTCGACGGCGGCGAGTTCCGCGGTCGCCGCAGCGCAGCAGGCGGCGATCGTCGAGGCGACGCGGCTGCACATGACCGTGCCCTATGCGTTGCGCGAGCGCACCGTGCAACTTGTAGCAGCCTGCGAAGGGCGCGTCGCCGCCGAGCAGTTCACCGATGTGGTGACGATGGACGCGGACGTGCCTCAGGGCAACGTGGAGCGCTTCGAGGCGCTGGTGCAGGAGGCGACGGCAGCGGCCGTGGTGCCTGAGCGGGCGGGGGAGTCCCGGCTCGTGCGCGCTCGCGGCGACGCGTGATGCGCGCTGCGCGCTGACGTGGCGGGGCGGTAGTACGCTGCGGGGGTGGTGGGGCGGCTGTGGCTGTGCTGGATTGGTGCGTGGCACTGGGATGCGGTAGGTCTCATACTACGGCAGGGAATGGCGGGTCGTGTGGCTGGCGGGCTCTGACGCAATGCTTTGTGCATAACGCATTCGTGCGACACGCTGCGCAGGCGTTCAGCGGTGCTGAATGACGCTGTGAGCGAATGCATGGCTTCGAACATCTGAGCGATTCTTGGTACAGTGTTCGCAGGAAAGATTGCACAACAAAGTCAATGCACGAATAGTCAATATACGCAGCCAACACATACAGCCAACGAATCAGGTGAACAGGAGGAACAGCCATGGAACAGGCAGAACACGCGGAACAGGCGGAACGACCTGACGAGGTGCAGGGCGATGCGGCACCGGCCGCGCAGGTACAGGATGATGCGGTATCAGTCGCTCAGGTGCAGGACAACGCCGTGCCGGATGCCCAAGATGACGCAGTGCACGATGGAGCGACCCAAGGTGAGACAGGGCAGTTCGATGAGGCATCCGCCACGTTGAACGAGATGTATGACCATTTGCGGCATTCCACGGACACCGCGGAGCTTGACGCGTTCGCGGCGCGTCCGTTGCCCGATCCCAAGGATGCGTCAGCGTTCTCCCGCGCCACGGCATTGCTGGAGGCCGTCGCCGGCAACCTCCACACCTCCGTTGCCACACGCGTCACGTTGGCGACCACGATGCGGTTCCCGAACATCCTCGTCAAACTGTCGGAGGACCCTGAACCTCAGGTCCGGGCTGCGGTGGCGGCGAATGAGGACGACAAGAACTGGCTGGTGGGCCGGCTCACGAAGGACCCTGACGTTTCCGTGCGCGAAGCGGCTTTGCACAACAAGATGACCTCGTGGAAGATGCGCATGGAGGGTGCCGAAGATCCTCAGATTGGTGCTGAGACACTCGACTTCCTCTCCCGCATGGGCACTGAGGAGGGTTTCTCGGGGCCCACCGTGCTCGCGACGATGGTGAGGCGTGCGGTCGCCCTCAACCCTGCTACAAGCGAGGAGACAGTGCAACGGCTCGCCCAGGACCCCGCTCCGGACGTCAGCCATGCCGCCCAGCAACGTCTGGCTGCATGATGGAGCATCGCGGTGCATGACGGTTCATGAACGGAACGGGGCTTGGTGAAGGGCTCTGCGAAAGGAAACGAGTGACGTCGGAGTGTCGTCGCAATGTTTTCCCTAAATTTTGCCGAAGACGCGTGGTTTACGGCGTGGATTGTTTTAGGCTAGTAGACATGAGCAAAAAACAAGAAGTGGAAAGCGAAGAGCGTCTTGCCCGACCGCTCATTCGGCTTGCGAAGGCACATGGCGTTGCCACCTCGTACAACGGGCAGCAGGGTGAATTCATCGAGATCGACGATGACGTCCTGATCAAGGTCCTCGCGGCGTTGGGAGTCGACGCCAGCACCGAGGCGAAGGCGAAGAAGGCGCTGAGCGATCTCGAAGATGAGAAGCACGCCCGCCTCGTGGAGCCCACCGTGCTCCATGTGGAGGGCGCCGCCAGCACCGTGACCGTCAACCACGGTCCGCTTGACGTGCCGCAGGCGACCATCACGCTCGAGGATGGCACCGAATACAAGGGCACCATCACCACCGAGCCGGGTGACGGCAAGCCGGCATACCCGCTCAAGGGTGAGCTCGTGGTCAATTCCCGTCTCGTGATTCCGGCAGACCTTCCGCTGGGCTATCACACGCTTCACGTGACCGCCGGCAAGCGCTCCGCCGACGCCACCCTCATCAGCGCCCCCAAGCGCGTCAACCTCATCAAGGACCTGCAGAACGGTCAGCTGTGGGGCTGGATGGCGCAGCTGTACTCCATCCGTTCTAAGGATTCCTGGGGCGTGGGTGACTTCTACGACCTGGGCAACCTGCTCGCCGGTGCCAAGACGAAGACGGGTGCGGACTTCATCCTCATCAACCCGGTGCATGCCGCCGAGCCGGTCGCGCCGCTGACCCCGTCGCCGTACCTGCCGATCTCCCGCCGATTCATCAACTTCTCGTACATCCGCCCCGAGGCCGTCGAAGAATACGACCGTCTCGATGACGACGCGAAGGCTGAGATCGCCAAGCTTCACGACTCCGTGCGCGCCAACAACACCAACCCTGACTTCGTTGACAGGGATGCGATGTGGAACGCCAAGGTGCCCGCGCTCTGGCTCATCTTCAAGGCCGGCCGCAGCATCAAGCGCCAGAAGGCGTTCGATGCCTACGTCAAGGAAGCCGGCGGCGACTTGGAGGCCTACGCCACCTGGTGCCTGTGCTACGACAAGTGGGGCGCTCCCGAGGACGACCCCGAGTCCTGGGAAAATCGCCTGACGAAGGACTCCAAGGAAGTCAAGGACCTTCGCAAGAAGTACCCCGACACCCTCGAGTTCTACAAGTGGCTTGAGTGGATCGCCGACGAGCAGCTGACCGCTGCCCAGAAGAAGGCGCAGGACGCTGGCATGAAGATCGGCCTCATGGCCGACATGGCAGTGGGTGTGCACCCGCAGGGCGCCGAGGTGTGGTGGAACCCGCAGCGCTTCGCCAAGGGCGCTACCGTGGGAGCCCCGCCGGACTTCTTCAACCAGCAGGGCCAGAACTGGAGCCAACCGCCGCTCAACCCGATCGACCTGGCGAACACCGGCTACCAGACCTACCGCGACATGGTGCACGGCATGTTCCAGAAGGCCGGCGCCGTGCGCATCGACCATGTGCTCGGTCTGTTCCGCCTGTGGTGGATTCCGCAGGGCAACTCCGCCAAGGACGCCACCTACGTCTACTACGATTCCGCTGTGATGCTCGGCATCCTTGCCCTCGAGGCATACCGTGCCAACGGCGTCGTCGTGGGCGAGGACCTCGGCGTTGTGCCGGACTACGTGGCGGACTCCCTCAAGGAGCATGGCCTCATGGGCTGCGTCATCGAGTGGTACGCGCAGGACGACGACGGTTTCGTGCCGCCGAAGAAGTGGCGTGAATACGCGCTCGCCTCCGTGACGACGCACGACATGCCGCCGACCGCAGGCTACCTCAACTACGAGCAGGTCAAGTTCCGCCAGGAGCTGGGTCTGCTCACTACGTCGGTCGAGGAATTCCAGAAGTCCGCCGAGGAGGAGCACAACGGCCTGCTCGACATGCTCGAGAACAACGGCTACATGCCCGCCGAATGGCGCAAGGACGAAGCCTCCCACGAGCAAGACATCATCGAGGCCATGCATGTGGCGCTGTGCGACGCGCCGAGCAAGCTGCTCGCCGCCGCCATCGTCGATGGCGTGGGTGAACGCCGCGCTCAGAACCAGCCGGGCACCAACAACGAGTACCCGAACTGGCGTGTTCCGCTTGCCGATGGCAAGAAGAACCCGATTCTGCTCGACGACCTGTACAGCAACGAGCGTCTGCTCTCCCTTGCTGACACGATGAACAACGCGCTCGCCAAGAAGAGCGCGCGCTAAGCCACATCGCTGGCGTGGTGCCTGCTGATTCAGAAGACACCGTCACAGCGATTGAGCGACCGCTCGGATGATGCCGGGCATGGGGCTGATCCCATGCCCGGCATTTTGCATGCTTTTGCCTGCTCGGTCCCGATTCATGTGTATTGCCCGGAAGCGTGCATCGCCCCGAAGAAGGGGAGCGCCAACACGAGAGAGCGGCAACAAGCCGCGGACGCCCAGCGAACCAGCTGCAACACGCTGTGCTTTCGACCGCGACACGCGGAACGCTTGCACGCGCCGCCCGGTTTGTCAAATGGTCTGCCGGGCTTTATAATTGCGGACTGTTGTGTCTTCCGAGGGTCCGGAAAGCGCTGTCCCACTCGCATCGGACTTTCAGGGAGCCCACGGAAATCACGAGTGCCATTAACCACTGGCGCTCAAACACAATGAACAGAAAAGGTTGAACAGTGAAGACTTTCACTCCTAAGCCAGCTGACCTGAGCCACGAATGGTACGTCATCGACGCCACCGACGTGGTGCTCGGTCGTCTCGCCACGCAGACCGCTAATCTGCTTCGCGGCAAGAACAAGCCGTCCTTCGCGCCTTACGCGGACCTGGGCAATCACGTCATCATCATCAATGCTGACAAGATCGCTCTCTCCGGCAACAAGCTCGGCAAGAACCTGTACCAGCACTCCGGCTTCCCGGGTGGCCTGCGCGCCGATAGCTACGCAGAGCTCCTCAAGAAGGATCCGGCTCGCATCATCCGCACGGCTGTCAAGGGCATGCTCCCGAAGAACCGCCTTGCCAAGGTGCAGCTCAACCTCCTTCACGTCTACACCGGATCCGAGCATCCGCATGTGGCACAGCAGCCGACAGTGTTTGAGATCAAGCAGATCTCTCAGCAGGCTAAGTAACCAGGACCGAAAGGAGATCCACAACAATGGCTGACAACAACCAGAACTCCGCGGTCCAGGAGACCGAGGAAGAACTCACTTCCTACACCACCGAGACCAACGCAGGCG
>JAQXZM010000029.1 GCA_029227215.1 Bifidobacteriaceae bacterium
GGATGATTATCGTCCCTGAATCCAATCGCTCGAAAGGCACCGGCATGCGGTCCTCGCGGCACCACTGCCACACCGTCTGCACGTTGAAGCCTTCGCGCTTCGCCCAATCGCTTACTCGCATGACTCAATCATAACACACGAAAACAAACAGAATCAAGCATTACAGGTAGCCTATAAACGCCCCTCCAGGCAACATCGACCGGCGCCCCGCTAAATGAACGTTGTGCGCCTTTGCATTGACAATTGCTTCCGACAGCCGACCAACAACGGAGCTCGCCTTCACATGTTCTCCTCGATTGCCTTGTGTTACGCCCAGACGCTGGGCGAGAATCTGAGCATCTCTTGTGCGCCGTATTGAAGCCGGGTACTGTTCAACATGATCGATGATCCACACCTCGAAGCAGGGATTGGAGATGATCAGTTTGAAACGTGAATCAGGAAGCGCATTGGTCGCCACTCGGTGATCATGGAAATCATCTACATCAGTAACAATCGCAATGAACTCAAACGTATCCATGCCATCAGCTATGCACAACCGATCTTCGGATACAACAATCTTCCTTGCTTCGTTAACGAGACCTTGCGGGGACCCTACAACCGACTTGACCGTGAGCGGCCATCGCTTCTCTTTGCAAGGAATCCTGAAGTATTCGGGTTCGGTAACTTCGCCACCGCATACAAGAAGCGCCCTCTTCCTGCGGCTCCTGCGGCCATGCAGGCGCCGGGCATTCCGCCCTCGTTTGAGATTCTGCCGCGACATCGCTAATCCTCCATCATCCGGGCGAATTCATAATGGAACGCAGGAAGCGGAATAGCACCATAGACACCATTCAGATAGTTGCGAGCGACATTCTCACCGCGCCGCACATGCATATCGGTGACCGGGTACACCTCAGAAGCACCCTGTTTGTCTTTCTCCACCAGCCATATCTCATCGGGATCAAGCAACTTGTCGTCTCCGCTGGCCAACAACATCAACGTTGCATCATGAGTGGTGAAAATCAGTTGTGAATCGTGAGGATTGGTCAGAGGATCGGTGTACAGCCGCACAAATTCCCTCACCAAGGCAGGATGCAGACTTGAATCAATTTCATCCACCAAAGTCACCGTAGGCCGAGACAGGGCCTGTAATGCGAGTGCCAGGTACGACAGGGCCGCAAGAGTTCCTCGGGATTCATCACAAGCTGGCAGATAGGCGCTCTCTTGACCCGTGTGACGAAACATCAATTGCTTCCCAGACTCCACCGAATAGTTTGCCTGAATATCATCGATTCCTAGGTCTGCCAAGCTCGCCAGTTTCAGCAGCCTTGTAGAGTCCTGTGTTCGCTGATCAAACTGCTGTAGCATCGCCGGCTGGTCTTGCACGAACACAAGAGCGTCGCGGTAATTAACAGATTGGAAGAAATCATAGACAGGCTTTGTTTGCTCTAGACCAATCACGCCAGACGCGCTGAGCGCAAGAGCATTAGGACGCTTCTTCACAACCTGTGCAAGGAATTCGCCTTCATCCACGCGCAACGCTGGGCCAAGCCTCACGCCATGCACATCGCGTTCAAACAACAAAGACGCCCGTGGCGACGCTCCCCCACCCTCACGTTTACGGTGGAATGTCAACCTTTCCTCGACGATGCGCGCGCCATCATGAGAGAAGGAATACTCATACTGAATCCCATTGGATGCGATAAAAATACACAGATACTCAGTCGGCTGGACTCTGGTGTCTGAATCCAGGAGGAATGGCTGCCAGTCCAAAGCGGCATTGACATCTGCCTTGCTGTAACTCTTCACGACCATGGTGCACAGTGCATGGAATGCCTCAAGAAGACTGCTCTTCCCCGACGCATTGGCACCATACACGGCAACGACCGGGCATTGACTCCCTTTCGCGCCGAAGCGCTTATCTCGCGCCATGGAAAACGCTTGCTCGTCTCGGAAGCTCCGAAAATTACTAAAGCTGAAATCAATGAGCACCTCGCACCTCCAAACCGCCTTGTTTCATTCTAATTTTCGCAGATTTTTGCAAAAATCGCCATCTGATATCGCCCAACGCGGAGCCTTCCCATAGCACAATGCAAAGGATGCAAGAGCGGTGAGAGCGGCAAACGATTGCCGAAGCTCCTGGCAGCCAGCATCCACACTCTCCGACCCGTGTCTTGGCTATCAATTTCCGACCTAAGGTCTCACAGATCCGATGGACAATCAATGGAGGGAGGGCTGATGAAGGATGTATGGCATCACCCACAGATGCTTGCGTGTTCCGTGCGCGTGGCGGCGTGCACGAAACGATTGTGGAAAAACAACGGTTCTTGTCTCCACCGATGGTGTCGATGGTCTTGGTCTTCTCAGCCTTGGCGTGTTTGCTGTTGCCGGAGTAGTGGAGGGTGACGCGCGTGCCGGTCAGCGTGTCACGGTGCCCGCCCTGGTCGGGCGTGCTGGTGAGGGTGAGCGTGTCGGACACCGCGTCCTTGTTGCCGTCCGTCACCCACTTCCTGTCAGCGGAATCCTTGTGGGGCGCGGTCGCCTGGGTGGCGGTGTCCAGCGTGTAGTGCATGACCCACACCTCGCCCATCTCCGTCGCCTGGCAGGTGTTCGTCTGCCCGGCGACCAGGCCCTGGGCGGCGCACGCCCTCTGGCTCGCGGCCGCGCTCATGTTCTTCTGCTGGGGCACGTCCGTGTCGAACCAGTACGCGCCCGCCTCCCACTGGGCCATGCCCAGGTCGGACGGCGTGAACTGCGGCGACTGCGTGGTGGCGGCTGCGTTCGCCGTGCCGCTCACCGCCAGCGTCACCTGCTTGCCCACGGCGCAATGGTCGGCGTCGCAATGGTCGGTGTTGCGGCGGGCTCCCACATAGGTGAGCCACACCGTGCCCGTCACCGAGCCGTCCTGGTTGTCATGGTCGGGCTTCGTCGTGATGGCATCCGACACCCCCGCCGTGCCACCCGTCAGGTCCGCGGGCTTGTTCGCCTGCGTCGAAACGCTCAGGTTGTACTTCGACTCGCCCTTCGGCTCGGACTGGTCCACCGCGATGAGGATGGCGAGCGTGTGCGCACCGCCGTTGCTGTTCAGATGCGCCTGGTTGTATTGCTCGCGGGCGAGCGAGTCCACGCTACGGCTAGGGTTGTCGGAGAACGCATCATAGGTCTTGTACCCCTGGCCATTGTTGTAATACGTCTTTCCTTGCGTCTCGAGGCGCCATGCGGTCGCCCAGTCGCTCTCATTGCCGTCACCGCCCGCATTGTAGAAGTGATAAGGGGTCTTCGCGTCAGGGGGCGTGGTGCTCACGCCCACGCCCACCAGACGGCAGTTCGACTGCCCCTCCCGGTCGGGATGGTGGGCGTCGAAGCGCGCGGAGCAGTCGGCGTTCAGCTGGTTGAGCTGCTGCTGCACCAGGTCCAGTGCGCCGCCGTCGATGGTGTAGTTGATGTTCCTTGAGTCGAGTGCCTTCTTGAAGGCGTTGAGGTCGTTCGCTTTGCCCCAGCCGCCGTCGTTGTTGTCATGGTACATGAAGCCAAGCCAGTTGCCATCGATGGTGACACCGCCGTTGCTGACGACGCTCTTGTCATCGCCGTCGGCCAGTGCGAACACCGCGCCGCCTGCGAGGGCGGCAAGTGCGGTGACGGTCGCGATGGCTTTCCTTGTTCCCGTGTGCAGCCCGCCCACAGCGTGCCTCGCCTTTCCAAATAAGGACATGAGTGAATGCTCCTGTCTCTTGCAGTCGGATGTATCTCACCCGCTAAGGACGGTATGCAGCTCGCAGACGAAGGTTGGTTCGCCAAGATAGAGAGGAAGACAGGGACACATGAAAAAGCCCCGCCGCAAGAGGCGGAGCTAAGGAAACACATCATGGACAGGAGGAATCAGCCTTCGTTGTGGTTGTAGCCGTCATAGGTGCCGCAACTGGTCGTGACACCTATCTTCCCTGCATTGGGGTCATTACAACCGCCATTCGTAGATGTCGTGTCGAAGTACGTGTTGCCTATCTTGATGTACCCCCTGCCGTTAATCGACCCGGAGCTGGACGAGCCGCTGCCCGAACCCGAACTCGTCGCACCCGTGCTTCCGCTGCCCACGCTGCCTGCGCTGGTCGTCTTCCTGCTCGTCGTGCCGCTCGTCGTGCCCGTGCTCCTGTTCGTGCCGTAGCTCCTGCTCGCGCCCGTGCTCTTCTGCGCCTGCGCAGCGGCAGCCGCGGCGGCAGCCTGTTGCTCGGCCTGCTGCTGGCTCGCCAGGCACGCCGCCGACGCACTGTAGATGGCGTTGGCCGCGCTCGACATCGCATCCGCGTCCGCGCCCGCGTCATACGCCGCCTGCCCTGCGTCCAACGCCTGGGTGAGCGTCACCCGGGTCGCAGGGTCAGCCACCTTCCCGTTCGTAGAGTCAAGCACGCTGTGCCCATCCGCCAGCTGGCCTTGGAGCGTGTCCTTCGCCTGCCTCAGGGTGAGCGCGTCACGGCTGCCCGTCACCGCGCTCGCCGCGGCCGACAGGGCGTCGGTCGCCTTGCCCCACTGGGAGGCGGAGGACTCCCAGGCGGCGGTCACGCGCGCCACGCCGTCCGCGTCCTGCACCGCCGCGCAGTCCACGGGCGTCGCCACGCCGGGCTTCGAAGCCTTCGCCAGCGCATCCACCGTGCCCGCGTCCGCCACCTGGCCGGCCGTGACGGCGAGCGCGTCCTTCGCGCCCGCCAGCGCATCCTCGAACGCCTTGTGCGCATCCTGCGCCTTGCCCTGCGCATCCTGGCAGGCGGAACGCGCAGAACCATCCACAACCGCTGGCGCGGCGCCAGCCGCGCCAGACCCGTCGATCCCACGCCCACGCACCATGAGCACACCCGCCACCACGAGCACTACCACCAATACAGCAGCGCACATGGCGACAACGGACCACTTACGCTTCTGTGACGCGGCAACAGCGGCGCCGCTCCCCTCGTCCTGGCTTACGCTCTCCGTATTGCGAATCTCACCCCTCACACTCTGCTCCACATCGCCATCATGCATTCCATCGACTTGCATGCCGCCCTTGTGTACCTCGCCGCTATACGCACCGCCATGCATATAGGTGTCTGTCGAGCTATCCGCATCGGCCCTATCCTCGGCTTCGGAACCAGAAACAGAAATCGCCTCCCCATCTACTGGAGCATCAAGCACCTCATCATCCTGTCGATTACCCACAGAATCACCCTGAGAAACACTCATCACTACCTCTCTCTCCTTCTGGAAGACCTCGGGTTAGGACGCCCTAGGATAATCCACATAAAGCACCCCGTACCGCATCCCGATACCGCGGACTACATGGCAATGATCCCACATTCACCAGGAATCACAAAACCACTCAATCACAACCGATTCACCAACAGAAGCGCCCACTAGCAAATATCTCGCACAGCATTTCCGGCACAGCGCGCCCAACGCAGCCCAGTATCGCGCGACCTTCTCACGCTCGGCCCCATCAAGCATCACAGCAACACATGGCGATCGCCGTGGCCGCTGCGCTGTCCGCGCTCGATCAGAATCACACGAGGTCATCGCCAATACGGATCTCGCCACAGATCTCGCCACACGCCTCGTGATGTTTCACGTGAAACGTCTTCAGCAATTCATGTCGAAACAATGTTTAACGTTAAACAAAATCCACCACATTCACCAGCCCCATTCACCAGATTGATGTTTCACGTGAAACATTGCAACAGGCCAGCCCAGCCGATGTTTCACGTGAAACATCACAGCGAGCGCCACAGGACCCGCACGTCCGCACGATGCGTCCATGACAGTCAGCAAAGTCAGCGCGTCGAAAGCAGCGACCGAGATGCACAGTGTACCCAAGACAGTGCACGCAGACGTAACCGTGTGTGCCAGACCGACAACACCACGGCCCCGCCTCCTGCGCCTATTCGATGTACGTCACATGCTCCAGCTCATAAGGCGGCTTGAGATCACCGTTCTCATCGGTCAAGCCGATCTCGCGCGCGTGCGCCATCGCGCCTTCATACGTGGTCATGGCCTCAATCTCTTCAGGGGTGTTGAAATTCGGGTCGTCGGAGTTCATCGCATTGCCCACCTCGTTCGACCACTGCCAGTCCTCCTCGTCGTCGTACATCACAAGGTCCCAACCGAAGTGGATGAGCCACTGATGGCCTTTGCCTTCCCCAGAGGGGCGGCGCACGACCCAATACTCGCCCAGCGCCTTCTTCGGCGTCGCAGCGTTATCCGACTCGCCGAAATCGCTGGAATCATCGAAATTGTCATAATCATCATTCAGGTCCTCGGGATGCTCCACGGGCACAATCGTGTAACCCGGCCTCAGACGCATGCAATCCATATGCTCAGGCACTTCATTCCAGGCATCATCGCCGAGATCGTTCATGATAGCCGCGCCAAGGGCATCATCCTCATCGTCATACACAGACGCGAGGTTCGCATCGTCCGTCTCCTCCATCGGTATGTCCGCGTCTTCCTGCCACAGAGATATGCCATCGGAGTCACGGCGAATCGCATAGTACACGGGCACTTCAACGTGCTCATCGCGATACTTGCGAGCATTCTCGCTGCACGACTCCACGGTCTCAATAATCTTGGTGGTCATGGCAATCCGTCCTTTCCATATCGGAGTGCGACCGATCGGCCAATCCGATCCCATCGCTGGCCAGCCACGGCGACTGGCCATATTGCCCGGCAGCCTGGTCTCCTCGCGGAGTCTTCAACTGCCTACACCCAATACCACGAGACAATCAATCCCTTTGTCATGCGGTCCTGCAATCTCTTCATCAGAAAGCGGCTTAATCACAGGCCTCCCGCGGCGTGTCGTCCATCACGGGAGCCATAGCGCGGGTCAGAGATGAAGCCACGCAACGCGGGTAACCCTCCGTGCCCCTTTCCCACACACAGGTTCAGACGAGTTTCAGTTGCCGCCCATCGGGAAGAGATGCAGTCACCTCCAACGTTGCACCGATGCCTTGAAGATAACGTTCAAGAGTACGAATCTCGATATGTTCCAAACTGCTCGATTCCAGAATGGAAATCCTCTTCTGACTGACGTTGATGTTTTCCGCAAGCTGTTGCTGTGTGACATGGCAGGCTCTGCGTGCTTCACGCAATTCGGAACGACGCATGCCAGCGAGCAGCTGCTCCTTAACCTCGTCGACCTCTTGCCGCGAGATGCCGCTATCTTCCCGAAACTGTTCAACCGAATACATCATGCCTATCCTTCCAATACCCAATTACCGATAGTGCTTTTCAAGCCAACGAACATATCGACTTTCAGCCACCGGAATTACTTGCTTATACCATGCGTCCCAGCGGCCACGCTTGTCGCCTCCGATGAGCATGACAGCGTTTCTGCCCGGGTCGAAGCAGAACAGAATACGAATCTCGCTTCGTCCTGCCGAACCAGGGCGCAGTTCCTTCATCGAGGGAACAAGCTTGGCTCCTGCGATTTTGCCAACCAGAGGTCTTCGAAGATTCGGTCCACGTTCCTCCAATATTTCAAAAGCAGCAAGCACAAGAACCTTCGACTTTCTGTCAAGCCGTCGAAGCCAGTCGGCGATAAGTTCGAGTTCTACATGCCACATGACTATAATATACCTTCTGTGGTATATCACAGTCAAGCAGGACACACCCGCGGACGAATCTGACGAGAAACACTGAAGGACACCGCTCCAGAAGCACAGTTCCTATGCCGGAGCCACGCTAGCGCTTGTCGACGAGCACCACGTGGGTGGATTCCAGACCAGGCGCCACAGGTGCCTCCACAACGCGAGGGTTGAGCCCGCCATGCTTGCGGATCTCCTTCGCCGCCTTATCGATCTCTGCCTGCGCGGAACGCCCCTTGAGCGCCACGAGACGGCCATGAGAACGCACCAACGGCAACGCCCAACCGGAAAGCTTCGTCATCGGCGCCACCGCGCGGCAGGTCACCACATCGAAGCCAGGGCGCACCGGCACTTCCTCGGCGCGCGCACGCAGCACGGTCACATTGCCCAGCCCCATCAGCTCCACGCACTCGTTGAGCCACTCTACGCGGCGTTCCATCGGCTCGATGAGGGTCACGGGGATACCCGGAATCATCGCAGCCACAATGAGCCCGGGGAAGCCGCCGCCGGAGCCAATATCGGCGATGGAGCCCTTCTTACGGTCCGCCAGGCGGTCTGCGCCCAAGGCTTCCTTGATGAACGGCACGATCGCCGCGCTGTTGAGGATATGGCGCTCCCAGATGATCGACACATCACGCGGGCCGATAAGGCCGCGCGGCTCCCCTTCTTCCTCGAGCTTGTGATGGAACAGCGTGAGTGGCTCCAGCGCATTGCCGAGCACGTTCGCAAGAACCGGGGATCCGTCGAGTTCGTCCGCCATGTACATCCTCCTGGGGCGGCATGCCTCGCCACGCAAGCTCTGAGCACGTTCCGCTACATCACGCCGCAGCATCGCGCTGCAGCATCCGCCGAGGGCACTTGACCTGCCACTTCATGTGCTGTAGGGACCGCTCCTGAGAAAGCTCCTGATGGAGCCGTGGTGGCATGCCGGTTTTGGGCATGAAAAAAGGGTTGCGCCTAGCATTATAGACTCACTAGACACAACCCCCGAGAAATCACAATTATTCACCCGGAAGGGCGCTGGAAAGATTCTGTAGAAGCAATCTTTCCAATTCCCAAGAATAGCACTTTTTCTCGCGACACACCGATTGTTCGAGAAATTAGAGGAACTTTTTTGGCTGTGCCCAGTTTCAAAAACGACGCATGACCAAAACTCTTCCATAACGCCTGAGATACCAACGTTTTTTCATGACTACCAAGAAGTAAGTTATCAGAAATTCCTGCGGAAACGTGTCCATAATGTGAGATATTCGTGAACCTTACTGTTTCGTAATGTCGAAATCCTTACAGCGCTGCCGATTGTTCGATATATGTTCGACACAGCACCGGGCGCTCTCCACAGACGCGAACTGGGGGTTGTGTACAGCATTTCGCGCCCATTCAGGCTCGAACACTGGCCACAACCCCCAGTCCGCGGTATCAGACTGCGATATCAGGCCTGGCGGACCCGCTATTCAGCGTCCTCAGTGTCCTCTGCGCCATCAACGTCATCGGCGTCATCCTCCGCGTCGCGCACGTCAGGCTCGTCGGCAGGGCGCAGACCGGTGATGAACTCGCCATCGTCGTAGTTCTCATCCTCGTCGTCCTCATCATCCTCGGAGGACTGCGACTTGAGGTAGATCGTCACATAGCGCTGCGGCTCGGCGCCGTGGGAGCGCGAGCGCAGACCTTCCTCGCGCACGATGTCGTGCACGATCTTGCGTTCGAAGGAATTCATCGCATCGAGGCTCACCGGCTCGCCGGTCTCGCGCACCTCGTCGATGGCATCGAGCACCTCCTCGCGGATGTGCTTGCGCTTGCGGGTCAGGAAGCCATCCACGTCAAGAATGAGGCGCGACCGCTCCCCCGTGCGCTGCTGCACCGCCAAGCGCGTCAGCTGCTGCAGGGCGTTGACGACTTCGCCGTCCTTGCCAATCAGATGCTTGATGTCGGAATCGTCGTCCGCCACGATCTGCACCACGGGGCGCCCATTGCGGATGCCCATCTCGATGTCGCCTTCGTAGTCGACGATGTCCAACAGTCCTTCCAGGTAATCGGCCGCAATGTCAGCCTCATCATTGAGCTGATCGACGGTCTTGTCCTCGTCCTCAGACATAGGGATTTCTCCTTACTTACACACGTAATCTCTTAGTCTACCGAACAATCCCCCACGACGCGACCGAGCGCGACCACCAATTTCTCCGTTGTATAACTTGAGTAATCGATACGCGAGCCATCAATACGCCAATTACCAACGAGCGACGAATCCAGCGAGGCCTCGCACCGCCACCGAAAATCACCATCAACCCGTCACCAGAAAAGCAGCAATGCAAGAAGCAGGAAAGAAGGCACAGTATGGAAACCGAGCGCACCAACCCGTTCCGTCCTTCTACCGGCGCCAACCCTCCCGAACTCCTTGGTAGAGAATCAATCTTGGAAGATTTCGAAGACAGCCTTGTCAACGGTCCAGGTGCGCCGGACCGGCTGCTTCGCATCACGGGAAGCCAAGGAACAGGCAAAACAGTATTGCTCGCCGCTCTGGGCGATTGCGCCCGACACTACCATTGGCGGGTGCTCGACGAAACCGCAACCACAGGGTTCACTGTGCGCTTGATTGAGAGACTTAAGAGCCTCAAGGCTTCCGAAAACACCGATGCGGCAACCGACATCGACGCTCGTATCAATACGGAAACCGGATTACTCGAATTACCTCGGCTTTCCCGTCACGAAGCCATCGGCTCCACCACATCAAGCGATGCCGCTGCACGCGCACACACCGAGACGTATTCCGCAGAATTCAACACTGCCCTGTTACCGCTGGCGCTGCGCGAAACCCTCAGCGACGCAACACATTCGATCTCGGCACATACCCCAGATGCCGGTCTGCTCATCACTCTTGACGAAACCCAAGGGGCTCCGATCGAGGAACTCCGCTCCCTGGCGATCGCGGTGCAGCATTTGATTGGCGAAGACCAGAACATCGCCCTCGCATTGGCAGGCCTGCCTGGCATGAACTCCAAGACGATTCACGACGGTGTCATCTCCTTCACCCGCCGCGCCACACCTGTGGCGCTTAGCGACGTGCCTCTTGATGCAGCGAGGGAATCGTTCGCGGATCTGTTTTCTCGGGCTGGATTCACCGTTGATAACGACGCTCTCGACCTCATCACCAACGCCACGCATGGGTATCCATACATGGTGCAGCTTGTTGGTTACAACGCATGGCAACAGGCTCAGAATGGCGGAATTCTTGATGTCGCTCGCGCACGACGAAGCGTGGACGCGGCAATCATTCGGCTGGGTGATGCCGTTCTCGAACCAGCCATGAAGGACCTTGCCAAGGATTCCTCCAAGGTTGGCATCACCTTCCTGCTCGCCATGGCCCAAGACGATGGGCCCTCGCGCACAGCCGACATCGCCGCCAGGCTCAAGCGAACACCCGGATATGTGGCACGGTACCGCCAACGACTGCTCGACGCTGGCATCATCCAAGCGCAAAGCTATGGATACGTGGACTTTACGATTCCCTATCTGCGCCAATGGCTGCAACAGCATGCAGCCACCCTCGTGATGCAATCACAACAGGAAGCCCATGAATAGCATCCGCATTCCACCGCGGCATCATCGTGCCACTGCAGCTAAAGGGGCTTCACCCAACTGGGGGTTGTGGCCGGCATTTGGAGGTTGAAACGCACGGGATGCTGGCTGAAACCCCAAGCTGGGCGAAAGCGATGCAGATGCTGCATATGCAAAGGCGCCCCACGACTGGTGTCGCGAGGCGCCTGGATCTGCCCTTGCTGGGCTCGGCTGGGCCTGGTTAGGCCCGCATCCGCGCTACTTCTTCTTGCGGCGGTTCTTGCGGGTGGGCTGGTAGCGCTGCCCCTGGCCCTTGTGCTCTTCCGCGGCTTCCTTCGCCTTGGCGAGCTGCTCCTCCTCGATGGTGGGCAGGCCCTCGCGCTTGCGGCGTGCCTGCTCATGCTTGTAGTCGCGCTTCTCCTTGTCTTCGGCGGCCGGGGAACCCGGGGTCGGCATGTTGCGCACCTGCCAGAAGGTCTGGCCCAAGGTCCAGCAGTTGTTGGTGAGCCAGTAGATGAGCACGGCGAACGGGAACGCCAGGCCGGAGAAGATGTACATGAACGGGAAGATGAGCGCCATCATCATCTGCGAGCGGTACGCCTGGCCTTGCTGGGCTTCCTTGGGCGTGTTGCGGCGGATGTTGTGGAACTGCGAGTAGAACATCGTGAAGCACATGAGCGCGATGAAGATGCCGATCGTCACCTTGCCGCCGGCATCCACTTCGTTGAACATGGAGCTCAGGTGGATGTTGAACACCGGGGTGTTCTGGATGGCCTGCGCGGTCTCCACGGTGAACGCGCCGTACGGCGTGCGCTGGCCGTTCGCCACATAGCGCACCGACGTCAGCACGTAGATCATCGTCATGAAGATCGGCGACTGGATGAGCGCCGGGAGGCAGGAGCCCATCGGGTTCGCGCCGTTCTCTTGGTAGAGCTTCATCGTCTCGCGGCTCATCGCCTCGCGGCTCGCCGGATCGTTCTTGCCCTGGTACTTCTTCTGGATGTGCTGAAGCTTGGGCTGGATGGCCTGCATGCGGCGCATCGATTTCATCTGCTTGATGAACAGCGGCAGAATGCACAGCCTCACCAAGACCACGAGCATGACGATCGACAGCACCCAGGCGATGCCCGGGCCGTCGCTCATGCCCAGGAACACGAAGCCTTTGTGGAAGGCATCGAGCAGATAGGTCATCAGCCATTCAAGGGGGTAGAGAAGCCGGTAAAAGGCTCCCCAAAAGCCACTGTCGAGCGTCATGCGACGGTCTCCTTGCCTCTAGTTTTCTGTGTATTGATGTCTGTGTATTGATGATGCGATTGATAGCGTTGCACTTGATGGTGCGATGGGCGCTATGAGCTGGCGGAATCATTCACCATGCCAGGCGCAGATTGCTGTGCGGATTCACAAACGGATTCGCAGACAGATTCGCCGACGGATTCGCGGGCAGATTGCTGTGCATCCTCGCCTTGGTAGGCGCGGGACCAGCGGAACCGATAGAAAAGCGAGAATGTGGCGGGCACATCATCGATGCCGCCATTGTTCCACGGCTGGCAGCGCAAGAGCCTCGCCACCGCCAGCGCGCCGCCGCGAAACACACCGAAGCGTTCGATGGCGGTGAGCGCATAGGCGGAACATGTGGGATAGTATTTGCACCGCGCGGGGAATCCCGGCGAAATCACGCGCTGGTACCAGCGGATCGCCGCAATGAAGCCACGGCGGAGCGCACGGGATACCGCACGGCACATGCCCGACACCGTATGCGATACCGCGGATAGGGCGCGGCGCACCACGCTGTGATGAGCGTGATGGCTGTGCCGCACACGCGCGGTGTCGTCGGTCGCCGTCATGCCTGCTCCGCAGTTGCGTGATTCGCGGGCGGCGTGGCCGATTGGGCGGATGATGATGCTGCCGACGATGGCACCGATGATGCTAACGATTGCGATGCAGACAACGGTGATGCGGACGACAGCGATGCCGATGATGCCGCAGGCGTCTGCTCAGATGCCCGCACAGATACCTGCACAGGTGCCTGCGCCGTCGCCAGGCGCTTGGCGGCTTTGGCGAACAACGTCGCCACCTGGGCGTCCAGGGATTGGAACGATGCGTGCGCCGCCGACGGTCTGGCCCGCATGACGATGTCGCACCCCGCGGGCAGCGTCGCCTCATGCGCACGCGCGAGCACGCGGAAACGCCGCTTGACGGCGTTGCGCGTCACGGCATGCCCCACGTTTTTCGACACCGCGAGTCCCAGGCGCTTGGCACCGGCATCCGCAACCCCGCCATTGACGACGTCGGGAACAGCGGATTCACGTATGCAAAAATGCACAACAAGGTCACGACTGGTGACCTTGGTGCGCTGCTTTACAACATGGACGAAATCGCGGTGACTTTTCAGTCGCTCCACAAGTCGGCTGGTCCGCTCTTACGCAGACAGAACCTTGCGGCCCTTGGCGCGGCGACGGTTGATGGTCGCGCGGCCGGAACGGGTGCGCATGCGCACGCGGAAACCGTGCTTCATGTGACGACGGCGATTGTTGGGCTGGAATGTCCTCTTCATAGTTAATGCTCCCGGTTACAGGCCACGCTTGCGCGCGGCTCCTCATGAGTCAAGCTCTACCAAATTACTCTGAGGGGTGGAATTAGTCAAAAGCGCGAGCGCGACACGCGGGGCGATGATGTATTTTCCATGAATTGTGTCATAATCTCTCCTCGTTTGCCGCGAGTCCTTTCACGGGCCTGCCGTGAACGCGTTCCTGACAAACGCACCTCGCGCAAGCATCGCACCGTGGCAAGCCGGCAGGATTCGTCCACAAGGAATCCACCGGACGTCCACCTGTCGCCGCCAATTATGCACAGTTTATGCACATGCCGGCGGCGTGACTTACCCACATTCTTGAACAGTGCATAACCGTTGGAATTTCAACGGTTTTCGACTTCATAACACTCGAAGCGGAACTCTAGTTATCCACAAACTACATCGGTGTTATTCACAATCGGACTCATTGCAACACGCTACGATGTGGATAACTTTCGAAACGTGGAGTATAACTAGATAGCCGTCACCACAATTCACGTGGGACTCATGTGGAGCCACAGACACGTGGAAGACACATGGAGACACAAACACTCCGGCCGGCCGACTCCGACGCCGCCCGACCCGAAGCACAATCACCACCGCAATGCCCGACATGCAGGAAGGAAGCAGCATGGCAGATACCGATGAAGCCGCAGCGATCTGGTCACGTGCCAAAGCGCTGCTTCTCTCGAACAATTCGCTGTCGGAACGCTACAAGAGCTGCATCAGCGAGATCAAGCCTTTCCGTTGCTTCGACAACATGATCATCCTCGAAGCGACGAACGAATTCACCCGCATCACCATCGAGAACAACATCTCGAAGGATGTGCTCCAGGCCTTGAAACTCGCCGCCGGCAAGGACATGACGTTCCTCATCCACCTGGTGCCGGCGCCTGGTGCGGGTGCCACCGGCCCCACGCCTGCCGACGACCCCAACGATGCCATTGCCATTGCTTCCCAGGCGCACCAGCGCAATGCGATGCCCACCCCTGCCACGATGGCGCGGCAGACGGCGCAGCCCAGCATGCGACCGGGCATGCAGCAGGGCGTCGGCCAGGGCATGCCGCAGAACCCTGCGCAGCACCCCGGTCACCATTCCCAGCGGCAGCAGCGCGACCCGCGCCAAGGCACGCTTTTTGACCAGGACGCGTTCAACCAGGCGAACCAGGCCGGCCAGGCGAATCCGGCGGCCCAGCAATCCCAAGCGACATCCCAAGGAGCTCAATCCGCTCAAGCAAGCGGTACCGCACCGGGCACGAATGCACCGAATATCAACGCACCCGCTGCAAACGCGAATGCCGCGAATCCCCAGGGCTTTGAGACCAATGGCGCCACCTATACCGGCGCCGACACCTACGGCAATGGCTACGGCCCGGCATACAGCGCCCCTGCCGCGCCGACCGTGCCAGGCACCGACCCGTATGGCACGAACCCTTACGACGACTACGCCGCCTACCCGCAAGCGCCGTCGATGCCCGCCGCGCCGGGATACGCCACGAACCAGGGCGCACCGCAGCAAGGCACCGCCCAGCCGGGCGTGCCCGCGCGCCCCCGCCCGATGCCGGCGCCGCGCAAAACCGTGCAGATGGGCCCGGCGGCACCGGCGTCTTACGCACCTGGCTATGCGCAACGCGACATGCAGATGTCCACCCCGCGCATGAACCGCGATGAGGAGACGCATCTCAACAAGCTCGCCACCTTCGATACGTTCGTCGCCGGCGATTCCAACCGTTTCGCGCACGCCGTGGCACTCGCCGTGGCGGAGACGCCCGGCAAGCTCTACAACCCGCTGTGCATCTACGGCGGCCCGGGCCTGGGCAAGACCCACCTCCTCAACGCCATCGGCAACGAGGCGCTGCGCGAGAACCCGTCGCTCAAGGTGCGTTACGCCAACTCCGAGGAGTTCACGAACGAGTTCATCGAAGCGCTGCGCACGTCGTCCACCGACCCCAATGGCGTGACGAACTTCAACCGCCGCTACCGCGAATGCGATATCCTGCTCATCGACGACATCCAGTTCCTGCGCGGCGAAGAGACGATGCGGCAGTTCTTCCACACGTTCAACGCGCTCCACCAGGCGAATAAGCAGATCGTGATCGCCTCCGATGTGGCGCCCAAGAACCTCAAGGGCTTCGAGCAGCGCCTCATTTCGCGCTTCGATTCGGGCCTGTCGGTGGACGTGCGCCCGCCGGATCTGGAGACGCGAATCGCCATTCTGCGCATGAAGGCGCAGACGAGCGGCATGGAAGTGCCCAACGACGTGCTCAACCTCATCGCCGAGCAGGTGACCGACAACGTGCGAGAGCTCGAAGGCGCCCTGACGCGCGTGCATGCGATGGCGTCGCTCAACAAGCAGCCGCTTACGCGCGCCCTTGCCGAGCAGACGCTCCAGGACTTCTTCTCGTCGAACGTGGAGATCACCCCCACCGACATCATCACGGCGACGGCGCAGTATTTCCAGCTGACCTTCGACGACCTCGTGGGCACGAGCCGCACGAAAAACATTGCAATGGCGCGGCAAATCGCCATGTACATGGCGCGCGAGATGACAAGCCTCTCCCTGGTGGACATCGGCGAGATCTTCGGTGGGCGCGACCATTCCACGGTTATGCACGCATGTCGCAAGATCACGTCGGAGATGGCGGAAAAGCGCGAGGTCTACAACTACGTGAACGAGCTCACCATGCTCATCAAACGCAAAGGATCCTCGAAGTAAGGTTGCCTCTTGCTGAGCGTCGCTTAAAAACATCTCGTGTGATTTTTCTCTAGATGCTGGAATTCACATCGGCGGCATCTGGGCGAAATGCGTCTAATTTTGGGCTCTTAACGGCCTTTCTGAGCCCAAAATCGCCTTAGTTATCCACATCGTTATCCACAATCGCCCGAAATCGCGGCGGAAAAGCGGCTTTTTTCGGTGGAAAAATCGTGGACGAGATGGTGAAAAATCGTTGGAAACTGGGGATAAAATTGAGACAGCTTGCGCCTGTGGATAAGTCGGGTTGTCATCAACAAGTTATCCACAGTGAATTCACATCGGTGGGAAACTCGGAAGGCTACTGATTGGAACGCTTCACAAAGTTTTCCACAAATCCACCGGCACTATCACTACTACTAATGGATATATAAGGCTCTTGAATATCGTAACAATAGGTCACTGCATAAAACGTGCATATTTTTATGCACCCGATTTGCATACAGGAAATCAGTTCCTGCATAAAACGGAAGTGCAAAACCCACAGGTAGTGCGATATGAGAGTCACAACAAGAAGAAGGCGGGTGCTCAGGAAGGACAGTGGTTTAGTAAACGTTTAGCTGTTCCACGGGTTTCAGGTATTACTTTTCCCAACACCATTTCTGCCGCTTTCTCACCATCGGATTCTCAATAAGGATTGTGGCGGGATCGCTTATCACACCCTCCTCGATTCTCAATAAGCGCATTCTGGAATTGAAAGATGGCAAGCGTTCGAATTCTCAATAAGCGGGCGTCCAAGCGGGCGTCACAGACTGTTTTGGTCTTTTTCGATACGCAACCCGTCACACATTCCGATGTTCACCCGCTCACCCGTTGCGCAACCCGCCGCTCACTCACGTCGCTCGTCCCATTGCAAAGTTCCTCGGATACGCTCTGCGCGTCTTTGCCGGCAAGGAAGACATACCCTAGGTAGAATCGAAGAAGCAGAGGGATTAGACTGTGAATCCCTTAGGGGGGTTCATCGCGGATGCCGGGCTGGCACACGTCGGCCAGCGGCTTGCGAGGTCCCCGGACACGCCCGGGCCACACCCGGGCAGGGAGTGCCGATGGCTCCGGCAGTGACGCAGCGAAAGCAACAAGCCAGCGTCAGCAACGCCACCGGCGGCTCCGCCACTTATTCGTCATATGCCGCACGTCACACACCGCGTGCTGCAAGGAAGCACCGACCAGAAGGCAGGGTTCGTTATGAAGGTTGAGGTTAATTCCGCTGATTTCGCCGACGCGGTCAATTGGACGACGCACATCATCCCGACGCGCCCGGCGATGCCGATTCTCCAAGGCGTCAAGATCGATGCCGCGGAGGGCACCATGAACCTTTCCGCCTTCGATTACGACGTGACCGACCGCCACCACATCGAGGCTGACGTGGACGAGCCGGGCACCATCGTGGTGCTGGGCAAGCTGCTCGCCGACATTTCGAAGAACCTGCCCGCCGAGAAGACGACGCTCGCCACCGAAGGCACGCGCCTGCTCATCCGCAGCGGCAAGGCGCGCTTCTCGCTCCAGCTCATGCCGGAGTCCGACTACCCGCAGCTGCCCGAGGTACCGCAGGTGCTGGGCCGCGTGGACGGCGAAACCTTCGCCCATGCGGTGAACCAGGCGGCGGTGTCGGTGGCGAAGGAAGACAGCCGCCCGATCCTCGCAGCCATCCTCATGGAATTCCACGGCGACAAGGTGACGATGATCTCCACCGACCGCTTCCGCCTCAGCCAGATCACGTTCTCGTGGACCCCGGAGAACCCCGACGTGGAGACGAAGGCGCAGGTGCGCGGCACGCTGCTGCAGGGCATCGCCCGCTTCGTGGACACCACGCAGAACGTGACGCTGGACTTCGACCCGGAGAGCCAGCGGCTGCTGGGCATCGAGAACGCCGGTCGCATCTCCACCACGCAGCTCGTGGAAGGCGACTTCCCCGCCGTGCATTCGCTGTTCCGCGACGAGTACCCGATTCAGGCCGTGGTGAACCGTCAGGAACTGCTCGACGCCCTGCACCGCGTGACGCTCGTTGCCGAGCGCAACTCGACGATCCGCTGCCGCTTCACCCAGGACGACCTCATGCTGTCCGCCGGCGCTGCCGACGAATCGCAGGCGTCCGAGTCCATCGCGGTGGACCTCGACGGCGGCGACATCACCGTGGCGTTCAACCCCCGGTACCTGGAGGAAGGCCTCAAGGCCTTCGACGAGCCGTATGTGCGCATCAAGATGACCGATGCGCTCAAGGCCGTGGAAATCAACGGCCAGCAGGAGGCGGACTCCGACGAATCCCTCGACTTCCGCTACCTGCTGGTGCCGGTGCGCTTCACCGAGTAGCCGGGCGACCGCCGATGCGCGTTTCCCGGTTGGTGCTTGACCACTACCGTTCCTGGAAGCACTGTTTGGTTGATTTCGAGCCAGGCGTCAACGTGCTCTATGGCAGGAACGGCCTGGGCAAGACGAACATCGTCGAGGCAGTGGAGGTGCTGGCGACCGGAGGGTCGCATCGCGCCTCCGCCACCGTGCCGTTGGTGGAGCGCGGCGAGAAGACCGCGACGATCCGTGCCAACGTGATCGATGGCGCGGTTGGCGGCGATGCCGCCTATGTGGTTGACGGTATCGATACTGCAAACCACACAGATGCTTCAGGCGCCACAGTCTCTTCAGACTCCGCAGGCACTTCAGCTTCCGACGCGCGCACCACGATGTATGCGGTCACGCTGCCGGTGCGCGGCGGCAACAAGGCGCGCATCAATGGCGGCGCCAGCATGCCGCTGCGCTCCGTGGTGGGCCAGGTGCGTGCCGTGGTGTTCGCCCCGGACGACCAGCTGCTCGTCTCGATGGACCCGGCGCGGCGCCGCGGGTTCCTGGACTCCGCTGGCGTGCAATTGGTGCCCGGCTATTACGAGACCGCCCAGGAATTCACCCACATCGCCAAGCAGCGGGCGAAACTGCTGCGGCAGATCGGCCAGGAACGCGCCCTGGGGCACGGCATCGCACCGCTGCTCGATGGGCTGGAGGCATGGACCGCGAGCTTCATCGACCGCGGATTGCAGCTCACCCAGATGCGTTCCCAGGTGTGCGAGGCGCTGCATGCGCCGTTCGCCTCGATTTACGAACGTCTTTCGGGAGGCGGCGAGGCGACGATGCTCTATGCGCCTGGCTTTGCGGAGGCCGCCGCCGTGTGCACGGCACCGGTGGCGCGGCAGGACTGGCAGTCCGCGCCCCAGGAAGGCGTGCCGGTGCTTGAGGCGATCAGCGGGCACTTCCAGCGCATCTTCGAGGGCGAGGTGGCGCAGTCGCGCAATCTCATCGGCCCGCATCGCGACGACGTGACGTTCATGCTCGACGGCGCCCCCGCGAGGGATTACGCGAGCAACGGCGAGATGTGGACGATCGCCCTGGCGCTCAAGATGGCGCTGTGCACCGTGCTCGAAGGCATGCCCGCCCGCGACGACGCCCCGCAGGGCGCGCCCGTGCTGATCCTTGACGATGTGTTTTCGCAGCTCGATGCGTCGCGACGTGCGCAGATTGTGGAGTTCGCCTCCCACAAGGAGCAGACGCTCATCACCGTCGCCGCACCAGGCGACGTGCCGAATGGAGTCGACGGTATCGGCGCCCACATGATCGATGTGGAGAAGACGAAGGAGGATTCCGATGCCTCCGCATGGTGACGGGAAGAGCGGCAATAACAGCAATAGCGGCAACCCCAGCAATCCCAGCCCCCATCTGGCGCACGCCACCGTGGCAGGGCGCGACCAGCAGCCGCCGACGCCGGGCATGCCGGTGGCCCAGGCGCTGAAACTCGACCTGACCGCGCTGCCCGCCCAGGTCTTTGCCGTCTACTGCCCCGATGGCGCTGCGGACGAGGACTTGAAGCGCGAGAAGGCCCGCAACAGCTTCGGCGCCAAGGGCCGCGACCCGATGACGATCCAAAGCGTGCTCGCCCCGATGATGATGCGCGACCCGGTGTGGCGCCGCGGCATCGCCGTCGCCCAGCTGCAGAGCAACTGGGAGCAGATCGTGGGCGACGGTATCGCACAGCACTGCCGGCCCGTCTCGTATGTGAACGGCGTGCTCACCGTGGAGCCCTCGAGCACCGTGTGGGCCCAGCAGCTTGCGTTCCTGGCGCCGCAGATGTGCGAGGCGCTCAAGGCCCGCGTGCCTGGCCTCGACATCACCGCCGTGAAGGTGACGGCGCCCCGCAGGCCCACGTTCCGGCGTGGCAAGTGGGATACGAAAAAGGGCCGTGGCGTGCGCGACACGTACTTCTGAGGGCTTTCGGCGGACCGTCCGAGGCAGATCCGAGAAGAGGCTTCTGAAGGCTGTTGGCCGCTTCCGAGGTGCTTGTGGCGGGCGATGCTCGTGCCGCCGGATCGATGGCGGCTGGCCGGCACTGTCGCCAATGCTGGTTGTGTTGCAATGAAGCCGTTTCTAGGCGTTTGAGTCTCCGGGTCCTAGTAGGATTACGGGTAGACATGGAATCATGCCGTAATGGGCCGTTTTTGTGGCGTACAGGGCATGTTCCGAAATTTTCGATGACGGTACGACATGGCAATTCCCGTGGCAGGTCCATCTGCAAGGTCATTGTGACGGTTTGGGCCGTCGCATCATGACGCGGGATTGCGATAGGGCGTCCGGCGCCGGCGGTGGCAGCAGGCCACTGGCCTGGGCTTTCGGGCTCCTTGGAGTATCGATCGTCTCGAACCTTTGAAAACACTAGGTGTAAACACTAGGAAGGAAGCTTTGGTGGCCGATTCCAACGACGAACAGCCCGTGGGCATTCCCGAAGAAGCGCATGCCGAAGGCATGGCGGATTCCAACGCGACCCAATCACAATCTGAGCAATCACAATCAGAAAATCCATCGAACGCTGACCAAGAAAACGCTAGCCAGGACGGCAGCCAGGTCGTCAACGCGCACGCCGAGGCGAACGCCGCCGTGCAGAACGACGAACTGACCGATGCGCAGCTCGACGACTCCCTGGCGCCGCACCATTACGACGCCTCCGACCTCAAGGTGCTCGAAGGCCTCGAGGCCGTGCGCGTGCGACCGGGCATGTACATCGGCTCCACCGGTCCGCGCGGCCTGCACCACCTGGTGTACGAGATCGTCGACAACTCCGTGGACGAGGCGCTTGCCGGTTATGCCACGCACATCGAAGTGACGATCCTGCCCGACAACGGCATCACCGTCGTCGACGATGGCCGTGGCATTCCGGTGGACGAGGTGCCGGGCGAGCACAAGTCCGGCGTCGAGGTCGTCATGACGAAGCTCCACGCGGGTGGCAAGTTCGGCGGCGGCGGCTACGCGGTCTCCGGCGGCCTGCACGGCGTGGGCATCTCCGTGGTCAACGCCCTCTCCACCCGCATGCACATCGAGGTGCGCCGTCAGGGCTACCACTGGACCCAGGATTACGTGAACCAGAAGCCGGTGGCTCCCCTTGCCAAGGGCGAACCGATGGCGGAAGGCGAGTCGACCGGTACGTCCGTGAGCTTCTGGGCGGATCCGGCGATCTTCGAGACCACCGAATTCGACTTCGAGACGCTGCGCAGCCGCTTCCAGCAGATGGCGTTCCTCAACAAGGGCCTGCGCATCTCGCTCACCGACCTGCGCCAGATCGACCAGGCGGGCGACGAAGTGGCCGGCGATGGCGACAACGTCACCGAGGAGCTCCACGAAAGCGTGAGCTACCAGTACGTCAACGGCATCCGTGATTACGTGGACTTCCTCGTGAAGTCGAAGCACGCCACCCCGGTGGAGAACGACATCATCGACTTCGAGGCCGAGGACCTCACCGTGGGCATCTCCGCCGAGATCGCGATGCAGTGGACGAACGCCTACTCCGAGTCCGTGCACACCTTCGCCAACACGATCACCACCACCGAGGGCGGCACGCATGAGGAAGGCTTCCGCGCCGCGCTCACCGGCCTGGTGAACCGCTACGCGCGCGAGAAGAACATCCTCAAAGACAAGGACGAGAACCTCTCTGGCGACGACGTGCGCGAAGGCCTTGTCGCCGTCGTGTCGGTCAAGCTCACGAACCCGCAGTTCGAAGGCCAGACGAAGACGAAGCTGGGCAACTCGGAGGCGAAGACCTTCGTGCAGCGCGTCATGACCGAGAAGCTCTCCGACTGGTTCGACTCCCACCCCGCCGAGGCGAAGTCCATCGTGCTCAAGGGCATGGAGGCGTCCCGCGCCCGCATCGCCGCCAAGAAGGCGCGCGAATCCACGCGCCGCAAGTCCATCTTCGAATCCGCCGGCATGCCCGACAAGCTCAAGGACTGCCAGTCCAACGATCCGTCGGAATGCGAGCTGTTCATCGTCGAGGGCGATTCGGCAGGCGGCTCCGCCATCCAGGGCCGCAACCCGATCACCCAGGCCATCCTGCCGCTGCGAGGCAAGATCTTGAACACGGAGCGCGCCTCGCTCGACCGCATGATGAAGTCCGACACGATCGAGTCGCTGATCACCGCCATCGGCGGCGGTTATGGCGAGAACTTCGACGTGAACAAGGTACGCTACCACAAGATCATCATCATGGCCGACGCCGATGTGGATGGTGCGCATATCGCCACGCTCAACCTCACGCTGTTCTTCCGCTACATGCGCCCGATGATCTACGCCGGCTACGTGTACGTCGCCATGCCGCCGCTGTACCGCATCAAGTGGACCAAGGGCCCGCACGACTTCGTGTACACCGACGCCGAGCGCGACCGCGTGCTCGCCGAAGGCAAGGCCGCCGGCAGGCAGCTGCCCAAGGGCGAAGGCATCCAGCGCTACAAGGGCCTGGGCGAGATGACGTACCAGGAGCTGTGGGAGACCACCATGGACCCTGACCACCGCATTTTGAAGCAGGTGCACATCGAGGACGCCGCCCAGGCGGACGAGACGTTCTCGATGCTCATGGGCGACGACGTGGAACCGCGCCGTCTGTTCATCCAGCGCAACGCGCACGACGCACGCTTCATCGACGCGTGACGTGGTGTGCTGCGTGTGCCGCATATGCGGCGCATGCGAAGCGCCACATGTGATGTCTCACCCAGGCTGTGTGGTTTGCGGTATCGAGAGGCGATGACCCGCCGATACCGCAAACCACACGAATGGCGCAGAGCATAGGCGATGCGGCGCGTGCGGCGCAGTCCCGATACCAGTGGCACCATTCGATACCAGCGTTTGAGAACTTTCGATAATCCAAGGAATCCAAGGCAATGGCAGATGACAACTTCACCGGCGACGAGCCGGACAACGACGACCAGATCCACGGCCTCGACAACAACAGCGAACCGCTGAGCCCCCAGGAGGCCGATACCACCGACTACGGCCTGCTCAAGGGCCAGCGCGTGCAGCCCATCGACCTGCAGCAGGAGATGCGCGAGTCGTACCTCGCCTACGCGCTCTCGGTGATCGTGGAGCGCGCGCTCCCCGATGTGCGCGACGGCATGAAGCCGGTGCACCGCCGCGTGATCTACGCGATGTACGACGGTGGCTACCGCCCCGACCGCGGCTACAACAAGTGCTCCCGCGTGGTGGGCGACGTGATGGGCAAGTACCACCCGCACGGCGACGCCGCCATCTACGACACGCTCGTGCGCATGGCACAGACGTGGAGCATGCGCTACCTGCTCGTGGACGGCCAGGGCAACTTCGGCTCCCCGGGCGACGACCCGGCGGCCGCCATGCGTTACACCGAATGCCGTCTGGCGCCGCTCGCGATGGAGATGGTGCGCGACATCGACAAAGACACCGTCGACTTCCAGCCCAACTACGACGGCAAGACGCAGGAGCCGGTGGTGCTCCCCAGCCGCTTCCCGAACCTTCTGGTCAACGGCTCCAGCGGCATCGCCGTGGGCATGGCCACGAACATCCCGCCCCACAACATGCGTGAGGTGGCGGACGGCGTGCACTGGGCGCTCGACCACCCGGACGCCTCCCGCGAGGAGCTGCTCGACGCGCTCATCCAGCGCATCAAGGGCCCGGACTTCCCCACCGGCGCCACGATCCTGGGCCACAAGGGCATCGAACAGGCCTACCGCACCGGCCGCGGCCTCATCACGATGCGCGCCGTGGTCAACACCGAGGAGATCCGCGGGCGCATGTGCCTCGTGGTCACCGAGCTGCCGTACCAGGTGAACCCCGACCGCCTCGTCGTCTCGATCCGCGAAGCGGTGCGCGATGGCAAGATCAGCGGCATCGCCGACATGCGCGACGAGACCTCCGGCCGCACCGGCCAGCGCCTCGTGCTCGTGCTCAAGCGCGACGCAGTGCCCAAGGTGGTGCTCAACAACCTGTACAAGCACACGCAGCTGCAACAGACCTTCGGCGCCAACATGCTCGCCCTCGTGGACGGCGTGCCGCGCACGCTGAGCCTTGATGCATTCGTCAAGCACTGGGTGGACTTCCAGCTCGAAGTCGTCGAGCGCCGCACGCGGTACTTGAAGCGCGAGGCCGAGGAACGCGACCACATCCTGCAGGGCTACCTCAAGGCCCTCGACATGATCGACGAGGTCATCGCCCTCATCCGCCGCTCCCCCACCGTAGAAGCCGCGCGCGCAGGCCTCATGGACCTGCTCGACGTGGACGAGGTGCAGGCCGACGCCATCCTTGCGATGCAGCTGCGCCGCCTCGCCGCCCTCGAACGCCAGAAGATCCTCGACGAACACGAGGAGCTGCAGCGCAAGATCGCCGACTACAACGACATCCTCGCCAGCCCCCAGCGCCAGCGCACGATCGTGGGCGATGAGCTCGACGAGATCGTGGAGAAGTACGGCGACGAGCGCCGCACGCGCATCCTGCCGTACTCCGGCGAGGTGAACATGGAAGACCTCATCGCCGACGAGAATGTGGTCGTCACCGTGACGCACAGCGGCTACATCAAGCGCACCAAGGTGGACGAGTACCGCGCCCAGCACCGCGGCGGCAAGGGCATCAAGGGCGCACGCCTGCGCGAGGACGACGTGGTGGATCACTTCTTCCTCACGAGTACTCACAACTGGCTGCTGTTCTTCACCAACAAGGGCCGCGTGTACCGCTTGAAGGCATACGAGGTGCCGGAAGGCGGCCGTGATGCCAAGGGCCAGCATGTGGCGAACCTGCTGCAGCTCGAGCCGGGCGAGAACATCCAGCAGGTGCTTTCGATTCACGACTATGACGACGCGCAGTACCTGGTGCTCGCCACCCGCAGCGGCAAGATCAAGAAGACCCGCCTCGCCGAGTACGATTCGGCGCGCCAGGGCGGCCTCATCGCCATTCGCCTGAACGAGATCGAAGGCCAGACGACCACCGATGAGGACGGCAACGAAGTGCCGGTGATCGACGAGCTCATCGGCGCCGCGCTGTGCAACGCGGAAGACAACATCATCGTGGTCTCCGAACGCGGCATGTCGGTGCGGTTCTCCGCCGACGACACCGTGCTGCGCCCGATGGGCCGCCAGACGGCCGGCGTGCAGGCGATGAAGTTCAAGGGCGAGCCGGGCGATGACCTGCTGCTCAGCATGGACGTGGTGCCCGCCGACTCCGACGCCGACCTGCTGTTGGTGACCAGCGAGGGCTACGCGAAGCGCACCGCGCTGAGCGAATACCGACTCCAGGGCCGCAACGGCTTCGGCGTCAAGGCCATCAACATGGTGGAGGGCCGCGGCGAGCTTGTGGGCGCGCTCGTGGTCAACGACACCGACCAGGTGATGGCGATCATGAAGTCCGGCAAGGTGATCCGCTCCGACGTGAACGAGGTGAACCGCACAGGCCGCAACACCCAGGGCGTCACGCTCGCCAAGCCCGACGAGGGCGACGAGATCATCTCCATCGCGCGCAATGCCGAGACGGATGATGCCGCCGATGGCGAGGCTGGCGAGACGGCTGGCGCTGGCGCAGCTGGCGAGGCTGGCGGTGCTGATGGCGCTGCCAATGGCGCTGGTGATGGTGCGATGGCTGCGGTTTCCGCCGATGGCGCGAACCGTGAAGATAGTGCAAAGATTGGCGCGGAAAGCGGCGAATCGGGCGCTGAGACGGCTGGTACGTCTCAAGACGCTGATAATGTCGCCTAAAGAATGACGCATAAAGGCGTGCGGTGGCGTGTGCGGGGGACGTGCACGCCACCGCACGCCAGGCACAGGTTGGCACAGGCTGGTCGCACGTCATCGTGCGTGAGGGCCAGTGCTCGGTATGTATGCGAAACATGGAAGTGCAAGGTGAAGGCATGAGCGATAGCAACATCACGCCGAACGTGAATCCGAACGCCGGAGCGGCTAGCACCGGTTCGGCAAACGCAGGGTACGCGCAAGGCGGGTATGCCGCAGCACCATCGAGCGATGCCATGCCGCGCAGCACGCGCTCCGCGTCGTCGTCCATCTTCCCGGCGGTTCCCGCCGCCAACGCCGCAGGCGCTCAGAACGCCGCGGCTGGTGCTGCGCCTTCGGGTGAGTTCGCCGCACGTTCGGGTGAGTTCGCCGCTTCCGGCCGCGCTCCTCGCTCCGCGCACTCCGAGGCGCCGCGCGTCGCAGGCGCCGCGATCGGTGCCACGCCTGGTCTTGCCGCTCCGGTGCACTCCACGCTGGAGAGCGTGCCTGCCACGCATTCGGCACATCGCCCGGCGGTATCTGGCAGCGAAGGCACCTCCGACGCGCAACGCCACCACAAGGTGCCGCGCGCCCGCCGCATGAAGCTCTCGCTCACGCGCATCGACCCGTGGTCCGCCACGAAGGTCGGGTTCATGCTGTCGTTCGCCATCTCGCTGATTCTGCTGGTGGCGCTCAGCGTGGCATGGAGCGTGTTCATGGGCTCCAACGCCATGAACTCCATCAACTCGCTCGTTTCGAGCAGCGGCCTGGATTCGATGACGTCGAGCTTCTCGTCCATCTTCTCGACGGGCCACGTGATCAGCGTGCTCGCGATCCTGGGCGTGTTCAACACCGTGCTGTGGACGCTGCTGGCAGCGATCTTCGCATTCCTCTACAACATCACCGCCCGCCTTGTGGGCGGCCTGAGGGTCACGCTGGGCGATGACTGATTAGCGTCTGGCATGAATCAGCGGGCATGAACTGAGGTCTTATGACGATCAACGAGCCGTTCCCATCCACCAACGATGGGGACGGCTCGCCTGCATTTCTCTCACGGTGGGAGCCTGACCGGTGGCTGCCCGGCTACCAGCAGTGCACCGCGTACTTCATGGAGACCGATGACGAGGGGCAGGTCATAGCCACCTTTGTGCGCAAGGACCCGCAGACGCTGTTGCCCGGCGCGCAATGGCGGCGCTTCAAGCGCAAGGCGATCTGGCGCAATCCTGCCGCGATCCTGTACATCCACGGGTGGAACGACCACTTCTACCGCCGCCATGCCTCGGAGTTCTGGGAAAGCATGGGCGTGCGTTTCTACGCCGTGGACCTGCCCAAGTTCGGGCGCAGCTACCGGCACGGGCAGACGCCTGGCTACACCGAGGACCTGCACAGCTACTTCCCCGTGCTTGACGCGCTGCGCGATCAGATTGTGCGTGAGTGCGGGCCGCATGTGAGGATCCTCGTCATCGGGCATTCGATGGGTGGGCTCATCGCCTCGCTGTGGATGCATCACCGCCGCCCGCACCATGTGACCGCGCTCATGCTCAACTCCCCGTGGTTGGAGCTGCAGCTGACGCGCTTCGGCCGCTGGCTCACCACGCCGGTGGTGCGCGGCGTCACGATGATGGGCGGCAAGACCGCCATGCCGCTCAACGATCCCGGCTTCTACTCGCGCACGCTCTACAAGTCCCGCGGTGGGCTGTGGCATTACGAGCGGTACCAGCTGCCTGAGAGCATTCAGTTCCAGCCGCGCGCCGGGTGGATGAACGCCATCTACAACGGGCAGGACGAGGTTGCCAAGGGGCTCGACATCCAGGTGCCGGTGCTCGTGTGCACGTCGGAGAAATCGCTGATACAGACCCGCTGGGACCCGCAGATGGCACGGGCGGACACCGTGCTCGACGTGCAGTCCGTGCGCAAGGCGGCGGTGAACCTGGGGCATGTGGTGACGCTCGTGTCGATTCCCGGGGCATTGCACGATATCTCGATGTCGGCGCCCGATGCGCGGCGTGAGTACTTCCGTGTGGGGCTCGAATGGGCGAGCCAATGGGCGTGGGGCGACAGCCATGTGGACCGCCGCGCCGAGCGCAAGGCGCTCGATGCCGTGTGCGCTGCGGATGGCAACGAGGGCTGGGATGCCGAGGATGGCGATGGGGATGGTGCTGCCGGGAACGGTGGCGCCGGTGACTCAGGCGGTGCTGATGCAGGCGATGCAGACGGCACCCACAGCGGCGAGAATGCCGGTGATGGTGGTGTGACCGATTCCTCTGCACGTGGTGATGACTCACAGGCCACCAACAGTGGGGTTGAGGGTATCAAAGGTGTGGGTGATGGCGATACCGTAGACTCTACTGCTGCTACTGATGTATAGAATGGCTAAATATCAGTGAAAATCCATTGCAATACCACAAACCACACAGGGTGTGTGGTTTGTGGTATTGATAATAGATGCTTCAAACTACATATGAAATGGAGTCCACGGTATCAATGAATGATACTGTGGACTCCAATGATTTTCTCGAACTGATACCGCGAACTACAGTGCTGGTGACAGGATGACCAGATACACCGCCACACAGTGGCAGGACCATCCGAGCAGCGTGCCCAGGTGAAACACCTCGTGGTATTCGAACCAGCCGGGTGCCAGGATCGGCTTGCGCAGGGCGAAGCATACGGCACCGGCGATGTAGCATGCGCCGCCGGCGATGATGAGCCAGCACACGGCAGGGCCTGCAGCGGGCGCATGCCATAGCAGCGGCAACAGCACGGCGATGGCGAGTCCCAGTGCGCAGTAGATGATGGTGAAGAACCAATCCGGGCCTTTCTTCCACACCGCGTGTGTGACGATGCCCACGATGGCGAGCCCCCAGATGATGCCGAGATATGGCCAGATGATGCGGTGCGGCAGTGCGAGGGCGATGGGTGTGTTCGTGCCGGCGATGGTGAGGAAGATGTTCGAGTAGTCGATGGCGCACATCGCGTCGTGCTTGCGGCGCGAGTGCCAATGGATGAGGTGCAGGCAGGCGCTGATGCCGAAGAGCAGCATCGATGTGGCGGCGTACAGGCTGCAGGCGAGCTTGGCGACGCCGGTGGGTGCGAGGCAGATGAGCGTGACGGTGGCGCCCACGCACAGCGGGAACATGCCGGCGTGCAGCCATCCGCGCATACGCGGGTGATGCTCGCCCAGGTAATCGGTGGGTTCGATGGCGAGCCCGCGGCGAATGGCTTCGCGCTTGGCTTGCTTGAGCTCCTTGCGGGCCGAGCGGCGGCGACGGCGGGCTTGGTCGAGATCGCGCACCGAGGCGCGATCGCTCTGTGCCGCCGAGCCCAAACGCTTCATGGTACTAAGGTCCGCAGCACGCCGCGTAGCAGTATCCTCACGGCGCAGGGCAGGGTCAGCGTGGTCCAAATCCAACTGCACCGATTGCTTCGGAGTGTTCTTGGTGGGGCGCTGCGTAGGTTTCGCCGTGGATGCCGCGGCGACGGACGGTTTGGCGGACTGCTTGGCATCCTGCTTTGCGGGGTGCTTTGTGGACTGCGCCGTGGCTTGTTCCTGTGGCTTCCGTGCTGGTATTGCCGATTCCTCCGACATGGAACGCTCCTTTCCTGCTGGTCGTGCCGTGACCTAGTTCTAATCGATAACTTACTACAACGTAACTTGGTTGTCTGCCGGTGCAATTCACCAAGCACTGCGGTGTGCACACGCGAGGCGCTTGACAGCGCGATGAAACAAGTATTGTGGGAACAGCGCGGTTCGCGAATGGCTCGGATACGCCGAATGCGAGCGGCAACGTGGCAGCGTTGACAAAGAGCAAGGAGAGCGAAGATGGATTCCGCACAGACTGATTCCGCACAGACCGATTCCGCACAAATGGGTTCCGTACAGGGCGGCGCAGCACAGGATAACGGTCTGCACAACGGTGCAGGGCAAGGCGATATGGTGCAGGATGCTGCGAAAAATAGCGACAATGCCCAGCTGGGCAGCAAGACACATAGTCACACGGGCGGTTTCCGCGACGTGCTCAGGACCATCGTCAAGGAATCCGAGAACACAAGCCAGCAAGGCACGGAATTCGAATATGCCACACGGTACTTCCTCATGCACGACCCCGAATGGCAGCACAAATTCACGCAGGTGTGGATGTGGAAGGATGCGCCCAAGTCCCTCACGCAGGGCAAGCATGACACAGGCATCGACCTGGTGGCGCAAGACACGAGCGGTGCGTACTGGGCCATCCAAGCCAAATGCTATTCCCATGAGCTCACCGAAAGGAATGTGTCGACGTTCTATATGACGGCGCTCGGTGGCGAGTACAAGGGCCTGATTCTTGCCGACACCGCTCCCCGACTGAGCAGCCACCTCCAGGAATACCTGGATGATGCGCAGCGCAACAACCCCGATCTTGAGTTTTCCCGTGTGGATTTCGAGACGCTTGCGAACTCCAACATCGACTGGAGTCCGTTCACCAAGCGCCCGGAAGACACCCGCACGCTCTATGAGCCTCGCTCATATCAACGCGAAGCCATCGATGCCGTGAAGGCAACGTTCGCCGACCGTGACCGCGCGACGATCGTGATGGCATGCGGCTCCGGCAAGACGCTCACCGCATTGCGCCTGGCTGAGGAGCAGTGCCCGCACGGCACCGTGCTGTTCCTCGCGCCGTCCATCTCGCTCGTGAACCAAACGATGCGCAGCTGGGTGAACCAAGTGAAGGGTCGCATCAACCTTTACGTCGTGTGCTCCGACCGCCGCGCCGGCAGTACGCGGGGCAAGAGCGACGAGGCGTATGGCCGGCTCTCCGACTTCATGTACCCGGTCACGACGGACGCCGGCAAGCTGTGCAAGGAGTTCAGCAAGGACGATGATGCGCTCAACGTGGTGTTCAGCACCTACCAGTCCATCAGCGTGATTCACGAAGCCCAGGAGAAGGGCCTTATGGACTTTGATCTCATCATCTGCGATGAGGCGCACCGCACGGCGGGTCTGGTGCGTGAGGAAGGCGACTTCCAGCGCGTGCACAACAACGACTACATCCACGGCGCGAAGCGCCTGTACATGACCGCCACGCCGCGCGTGTATGAACCCTCCGCCAAGAAGAAGGGCGAGCAGCTCGGTGCACAGCTCGTGGCCAGCATGGACGACGAGAGCATCTACGGCCCCATCGCCTACTACCTGGGATTCGGCAAGGCGGTGGACCTAGGCATCCTCACCGATTACAAAGTGGTGGTGCTCAACGTGAACGAAGAGGCCATCCCTGAATCCTTGCAGCGGGGCATCGCCGCAGGCCAGTATGGCAACGCGAACGGCGAGCTGTCGATGGATGACGCCGGCAAGTACATCGGCGTGTGGAAGGCACTCTATGACCGCAGCGGATCCCAGCAGATCAAGGTGCTGGGCGAGCATGCGGAGAACGACCCGGACAGCGACCAGGCGTTGCTGCACCACGCCATCTCGTTCGCGCCCACCATCAAAGACAGCAAGCGCATGAAGGATGAGTTCGAGAAGGTCGTCACGGGCTATTCCAAGGCGCTGCAGCAGGAGGCCGCGCAGCATCCGGACGATGAAGGCCTGGTGCGCGAGGCGAAGGCGATCGGCGATGTGCAAGGGCACATCAAGGTGAGCGTGGACCATGTGGATGGCGGTATGGGTGCCGACGAGCGCCTGGCGAAGTTGCGCGAACTCGCAGCCGATGACGGCGTGTGCCATATCCTTTCGAACGCACGGTGCCTTTCCGAAGGCATCGACGTGCCGGCGCTCGATGCGGTCATCTACATGTCGAGCCGCAAGAGCCACGTCGACATCATCCAGTCCGTGGGCCGAGTGATGCGCAAGGCGCCGGGCAAGAAGTACGGCTACATCATTTTGCCGGTGTTCATCCCGGCGGGCGAAGACATGGGTGTCGGTCTTGCCAGCGGACGCTACCAGGCGGTGTGGCAGGTCATCAACGCCTTGCGCAGCCACGATGAGCGGCTCAATGGCAAGATCAACGCCGTGCAGCTGGGCGACACCCACGCGCTCGACAGCCTCATCGAAGTAGATTCCGTGGGGGCCGACCGTGTGCATGCGCCGGCGAAGCGCCGTCACCCGGGTACGCAAATGTCGGATGAGGAAAGCGATCCCCATGCGCTCAGTGGCGATGAGAACGGGCAGGAGGGCGACGGCAACAACGGCAGTGGCGGTGACGGCAACGGCACACAGGGCGAACTCGACCTGTTCACGGAGGATGCGGCGCAGCTGGGCAAGTACATTCGCGCCGAGATCGTGAAGCGTTGCGGCAGCCGCATCTACTGGGACATGTGGACCGACAACGTGGCCCGCATCACCGCCAATCGTGCCGAGGCCATTGCCGAGATCATCGAATCCGGCAAGGCGCGGGAGGGCTTCGACGCGTTCCTCAACGGCATGAAGGCCACGCTCAACGACGAATACGATGAGACGAGCGCCATCAGCGTGCTCGCCCAGCACGAGGTGACGCGGCCGATCTTCCAAAGCCTATTCGACAACCCGCAGGTGGTGGCGAACAATCCGATCGTGCAAGGCATGGACCGGGCGCTGGAAGGGCTCTACGAGGCAGGCCTGCCCCGGCATCTGGAGGACGCCGACAGGAAGCTGGGCGACCTGTACGCCCAGATCAAGGAGATCGCCGGCGACATCAAGGACGACCAGGCCAAGCAGAACCTCATCAAGGAGATCTACAACGAGTTCTTCTCCAAGGCGTTCAAAGACACGGCCGAGACGCTGGGCATCGTGTACACGCCGGTGGAGGTGGTGGACGCGCAGCTGCACATGGTGCAGCGTGCGCTGCGCCGCGAGTTTGGCACCAGCCTTGGGGAGCGCGGCGTGCACATCCTCGATGGCTTCGCCGGAACCGGCACCTACATGACGCGCCTCATCGAAGACCCTGAGCTCATCAGCGACGAAGATTTGCCTTATAAGTACGAGCACGACCTGCATTCCAACGAGATTGTGCCGCTGGCGTCGATGATCATGGATGTGAACATCGAGCAGTCGTACCACAAGCGCATGGGCGGTGACTACGTGCCGTTCCCCGGCGCGCTGCTCACCGACACGTTCCAGATGAGCGAGGACGGCGACACGATTGATCAGTCCGTGTTCACCGAGAACACCGCGCGTTGCCAGGAACAGCTGGCGACCGACATCACGGTGATCGTGGGGAATCCGCCATATAGCTCTGGCCAGAAAAACGCGAATGACAACAACAAGAATTCAGCATATCCAACGCTCGACCACAGGATTGCGGAAACGTACTTGGCGGACGTGGATGCCTCCAATGTGCGGCAAATGTACGACCATTACATCCGCGCATTCCGCTGGGCGTCCGACCGCATTGGCGATTCCGGCATCGTGTGCTTTGTCTCGAACGGTGGATGGCTCACGAGCGCCGCAGGCGCGGGCATGCGCCGTTGCCTTGTCAAGGAGTTCAACTCCATCTACGTGTACAACCTGCGAGGCAACCAGCGCACCCAAGGCGAGGAGTCGCGACGTGAAGGCGGCAAGATCTTTGCCTCGGGTTCTCGCGCAACGATTGCCATCACGATGCTGGTGAAGAACCCGGCATCCACCGAGCATGGCGTGATCCACTACAACCAGGTGGCCGACTACATGAGCCGCGAGGACAAGCTCAAGGAACTCACCACCGTGGTGAAGCACGATCCGGAATGGGCGGACCTTACGCCGGACGATCATGGCGACTGGCTCAACCAACGCGATGACAGCTTCTATACCTTCATTCCAATAGCGCTTGGAAAGGGCGACAAGGGGCCACAGGGGTTGTTCTCCACATATTCTCTTGGAGTTGCGACTGGTATGGATCCTTGGGCATGGGATTTTTCGAAGTCGAGATTGCAAACGCGCACTTCAACAATGGTGACGTATCTCAATTCGGAACATAACCGGTTGAGGGAGAATGGCACATTAGCGGCAATCGAACAGATGCCGTCGAAAAAACGCAACAATGCTCTTGCGAAGGCGGTGCGATATGACATTCGCAAGATCGCATGGACGGAGAAGGTCCTCCAAACTTTGCTACACAAAGAAAATACACAGTGGAGAAGGAAGGACCGTGTTGGTAGTTATCGGCCATTCTGCAAACAGCATTTGTATTTCGAAGGTGCGCTTATTGCACGACCGTATCGCCAGCCGCAGCTGTTTCCTTATGGGAACGCTAAGAACATTGAGATCACCACGGGTGAGCGGGGAACGTTCATCACGGATTGCATCCCTGATCTGGAACTCAACCATCACGGCCAGTGCTTCCCGCTCTATTGGTATGAACCGGTGAGCGCTGCCGAGGCGCAGCAGTTGCCTGCTAACGATGTGGTGGAGGGCGACGATGAAGGCGACGCTCCGGAATCGCAACCCGCCCAGGTCGATCTCTTCGGTGTCGCGGATTCCGCATCTGGAGCATCCACGGGCGCATCCACGGGAGCTGCTGCCAAACGCGCAAAGCGGTATATCCGGCATGACGCCGTCACCGACGTGGCGCTCAGCGTATTCCGCGAGGCATACCCAGGTGCGCTCGATGCGGATGACCACAAGGCGAAGGAAAGCATCTTCTACTACGTCTACGGCATCCTGCACAGCACCGAATACCGCACGCGCTTCGCCAATAACCTGTCGAAGGATCTGCCGCGCATCCCACTTGCGCGGGACTTCCGGGCATTCGAAGCGGCTGGCCGCGCGCTCGCAGACCTGCATGTGCACTACGAGAATGTGGAACCGTGGCAAGGCGTGGAGGAGGAGGGCGACAGCGCCAACCCTGGCCGCACCGAGAAAATGCGGTATCCGCAGAAGATCGTGGAGGGCGACGGCACCAAGCACACCGACAAGAGCGTGCTTCAGGTGGCGGAGAACCTCACGCTCACCCACATCCCGCTCGAGGCATACCGGTATGTGGTGAACGGCAAGAGCGCCATCGATTGGCTCATCGACCGCTACCAGGTGCGCACCGACAAGAAGAGCGGCATCGTCAACGACCCGAACGATTGGTCGGATGACCCGCGCTACATCGTGGACTTGGTGGAGAAGGTCATCACCGTGAGCATGCGCACCCTCGCCATCATCCACGACCTGCCCGCCCTCCACGAGCTGCCGCACACCGCCAACTGGCCGATGGCGTGGAACGCCGGCAAGTGAGAAGGCGCTGCCAGCCAGTCAATCAGCGCCAACGTGGGATTCCGGCCAGCATCGCGACCTCTCGAAGGGTGAAATCATGGCCCAAACCCCAAGTTCGGCGGATTCGATAATGCCCAACGTGGGGTTTCGGCCAGCATTGTGACTCCTCGGAGGGCAGAATAGCGGCTCAAACCCCACGTTGGGCAGGATGATAGTGAACTGGTATACAAGCAAAAGGCTGGTTCGTGCACAGTCACCGTGTGGTGTGTGCACGAACCAGCCTTTGTCGTGTGGGGGTGCTGATCCCCTGCCTCAACCCGCCTTGCGGGCGGCTGTCACTCCCCGCCTTTACAGCGTGGCGTCCATGGCTTGCTTGAGGTCGGCGATGATGTCGTCGGCGTCCTCAAGGCCGCAGCTGAGGCGCACGAGGTCGATGCCCACGCCGGCCTCCTTGAGCTGCTCCTCGGTGAGCTGGCGGTGCGTGGTGCCTGCTGGGTAGAGGATGCAGGAGCGGGAATCCGCCACATGGGTGGCGATGGAGACGAGCTTCAGGTGGTCGAGGAAGGCCGAGACCTTCTCGCGACCGCCGGGCACGCCGAATGCGATGACGCCGCAGGTGCCGTTCGGCATGTACTTCTGGGCGCGCTCGTAGTACTTGTCGGTCTCGAGGCCGGGGTGGTTCACCCACGCAACGCGTGGGTCGGAGTCAAGGAACTTCGCCACCTTGTAGCCGTTCTTCACATGCTGGCGCATGCGCAGGCCCAGGTCCTCGAGGTTCTGGCCGAGCACCCACGCGTTGAACGGCGAGGGGATGGAGCCGAAGTCGCGCATGAGCTGCGCCACGCACTTGGTGATGAACGCGCCGCCCTGGCCGAACTGCTGGGCGTAGACCACGCCATGGTAGGAGTCATCCGGGGTGGTGAGACCGGGGAACTTATCGGCATGCGCCATCCAGTCGAAGTTGCCCGAATCCACGATGGCGCCGCCCACGGTGGAGCCATGGCCGTCCATGTACTTGGTGGTGGAGTGGGTCACGATGTCGACGCCGAACTCGAACGGGCGGCAGTTGACCGGCGTGGGGAACGTGTTGTCGACGATGAGCGGCACGCCGTGGCGGTGCGCGGCGGCGGCGAACTTGTCGAAGTCGAACACCATGAGCGAGGGGTTTGCGATGGATTCGCCGAACACCGCCTTCGTGTTGGGCTTGAACGCCGCCTCGAGCTCCTCCTCGGTGCAATCGGGGTGCACAAACGTGCAGTCGATGCCCATGCGGCGCATCGTGACGTTGATGAGGTTGTAGGTGCCGCCGTAGATGGCGTTCGACGCGACGATGTGGTCGCCCGCCGAGCAGATGTTGAACAGTGCGAAGAAGTTCGCCGCCTGGCCGGAGCTCGTGAGGATCGCCGCGGTGCCGCCCTCAAGCTCGCAGATCTTCTTCGCCACCACGTCGTTCGTGGGGTTCGACAGGCGCGTGTAGAAGTAGCCGGACTCCGAGAGGTCGAACAAGCGCGACATCTGCTCGCTGCTTGTGTACTTGAACGTGGTGGATTCCACGATCGGAGGGGTGCGCGGCTCGCCGTTCTTCGGCTGCCAGCCGGACTGCACACACAGGGTGTCGAGCGGGTGGGAGCACTTGCAGTGCTTGTTTGGTTCAGACGTTGCTTCAGACATGGGGAACTCTGCCTTTCGCTTGCTTGGGTTCAGTTATTGGGTTGGTTCAGTTGTGGTTCAATTATGGTTCAATCTACTCGCGCACGAGGCGGATCTTCTCGATGTCGTCGCGCTGGGATTCACGGTAGATCACGAAGCGGTTGCCGATTGTCTGCACGAGCTCGGCGTGGAGCTTGCTGCACAGCGTTTGCGCGGCTTCCTTGGCGTCGACGCCGACGTCCGGCAGCACCTGGCACTTGATGAGCTCGCGCTTCTCGATCGTCTCGTCGGCCTGCTTGATGGTGGCGTCGGTGATGCCGTTCTTGCCGATGATGAGCAGCGGGCTGAGCTTCTGCCCCAGGGCGCGCAGCTGCTTGGTTTGCTTCTTGGTAAGGGTCATGACTCCTCGTTTCCGTCGATGATTCCAAGGGTATCGTATGGGCGGTATCGGGGCGGGCGCGGGGATTCGCTGCGCCTGCGCAAATCCGCCCACGCAAAGAAAAAGCCCGGCGATAGGGGAAACGCCGGGCATTCATCAGAGAGAAGGAGAGAAGAAGGGATTCAATTATCAGGAACCCTAGGGAAGGTCCCCGTCGGAAGCTTTCGCTTTCGATGGTTTTATATAACGTCGCGAAGCTGAGTGGACCGGGGTGTTTTCTATGGGAATTGCGTGGGAAAGCCGTCTGAATGTGTGTAAAGTCAGGGTTGGCGGCAGGCAGTTCGTTGCGATTGCAACGAATTACTGCGCGCAATCGTATGGCAATTCACGTGGCAATTCACGCACACTCACGCAGCAAGGAGGCATGATGGCGCAGGAAGACAAAGCCGACGCCGGGTACGCCAAGGAGCTTCAACCCAGGCACATCAGGATGATCGCGATTGGCGGATCCATCGGCACCGGTCTGTTCCTCGGCACCGGCGGGCGCCTGGCGCAAGGCGGCCCCGGGCTCATGTTCGCCTACGCCATCTGCGGCGTGTTCGCCTTCCTCATGGTGCGCGCGCTCGGCGAGCTCGCCATCCGCCGCCCGTCGTCCGGCGCCATCGTCTCGTATGCGCGCGAGTTCTACGGCGAGAAGGGCGCCTACTTCGCCGGCTGGCTCTACTACATCGTGTGGGCCACCGTGCTCATGGCGGACTCCACCGCCTCCGCGCTGTACCTCAAATACTGGTCGGTGTTCGACCCCGTGCCACAATGGGTGCTCGCGTTCGCCGTGCTCGCCATCGTGTTCATCGTCAACATGCTGAGCGTCAAGCTGTTCGGCGAGGCGGAGTTCTGGTTCGCCGCCATCAAGGTCGCCATGATCGTGCTGTTCATCGTCGTGGGCCTGTGGGCGGCGTTCACCGGCACCCATGTGGGCCAGTACACCGCCGGCATCCACAACATCACCGACAACGGCGGCCTGTTCCCGCAGGGCCTGGGCGTGGTGCTTACCCTCACGCTCGGCGTCATCTACGCATTCGGCGGCACCGAGATGGTGGGCGTCGCCTCCGGCGAGGCGAAGGACGCCCAGACCGTGCTGCCCAAGGCCATCAACTCGATGATCGTGCGCATCCTTGTGTTCTATGTGGGCTCCGTCGCCGTGATGGCGATCGTGCTGCCCTACACCGCGTACTCGGCGAACGAATCGCCGTTCGTCACGTTCTTCTCCGGCCTGGGCGTGGCACACGCCGGCGACATCGTACAGATCGTGGTGCTCACCGCCGCGATGTCTGCCCTGAACTCCGGCCTGTATGCCTCCGGCCGCACGCTGCGCTCGCTCGCGCTCGCCGGCTCGGCGCCCAAGGTGGCGCGCAAGCTCAACAAGCACAAGGTGCCCTCGGGCGCCATCCCCGTCACGATGGGCGTGGCGATGATCGGCGTGGTGCTCAACGCCATCGTGCCGAGCGCCGCGTTCAACATCGTCATGAATCTCGCCGGCATTGGCATCGCCACCGTGTGGGGGCTCATCATGCTCATCCACATCGCGTTCATGCGCCGCGTGAGCAAGGGGTTGGAGGAGCGCCCCGCCTACCACTTGCCCGGTGCGCCCGTGACCGACTGGGTGACGCTTGTGTTCTTCGCCATCGTGGTGCTTTCGAACTTCTTCACCCTGGAAGGCCGCGAGACGATCGGCGTGTTCGCTGTGGTGATCGTGGCGCTGATCATCGGCTGGTACGCGGTGCGCGGGCGCATCAATGGCACGATGCTCGACAACATGCTCGACATCAACGATGACGCCCTGGGCGTGCCCGATGAGGAGCGCGCCGTCGTGACCCCGGGCAACGGGGACGACGAGCGCGTGCCGCTCATCAAGTAGAGGCAAGGAACGGCAAGGTAGCGGTAAGGAACGGAAGGTAGCAGGGCGCGTCACCGTCGGGGTGCGTCCACAAGCATCAATAACGAGGCCCGGAGCTGATGTGCTCCGGGCCTCTGTGCGTTGTCGGCGATTGTCGGCGATTGCCGTGCTGATTCCCGACACGCTCATTTGGGTTGGCGCGAATGGATGGGGACAACCGGATCGTTCGCATGGCGGTGCGTCAGCACCATGCCATGCGCAACGCGGCGCCTCAAGGAATCACGGGAACCGCGATCACGCCTCGAACTTGCCGGGCTCCTCCCACTCGGCGGGGCTGGCGTAGTAATCGAAGAAGTTGAGCGACTCCTCCATCACCTGCCCCAGCAGCTGGTTGGGCAGGCTGCCCTGCTCGTGCGGGGCGCCGTCGAGGCGGATCAGCGAGGCTTCGCCGCCGTCGTCCGTCAGGTGCATCACGAATTGGTCTTGCGCCGGGAGCGAGACCTGGGTGTCGTTGCCGGACTGGATGAGCAGGACCGGCGTGGTGATGCGGCCAATCGCGCTGTCGCGGCGGATGCTCTTGGAAAGCCGTAGCATCTCGCGCACCCAGCCGTTCGTCGCCTCGAAGTTCTGGTAATGGCCGTCCTCGGCGCGCACGTCGTAGAGCCACTTGCCGCGTGCCATCGACAGACCCGGCGCCACCAGGTCCTCGCTCCACGCGGGGAACGGCGACTGGCCGGGCGCCGGTGCCTCGCCGCCGCGGCCCACGCACAGCGCGTCGAGCGCGGCAGGCGCCACCTGCTCGGGCACGCCCACGATCGGCTCGATCATGGGCGCCGACAGCACAAGCGCATCGAGGGTGGACGGGTACTGCTCGGTGAGTGCCACCGCGATGCCGCCGCCCATCGAATGCGCGTACATGCACAGCGCCACGCCGGGGTCGAGCGGGCGGGCGACCGTCTCGCAGAACTTCTTGAGGTCCACCACGTAGCGGCGCCAGTCGTCGATCCACACGCGGTCGAAGTCGCCCAGGTCGCGCGGCGAGTAGCCGTGGCCGCGGTCCTCGAGGATTGCCACGTTGTAGCCATTGGCGAGGAAGTAGTACGAGATCTCGTCGTAGCGGCCGTAGAACTCCGAGAACCCGTGGGCGATCACGATGGTGCCCTTCGCGCCATCGGTGTTCGAAGGCGCGGCGGTTTCGCGGTTCTTCGCGGGGAAGTCGGCGTAGCGGTAGGTGACGTAGCGCAGCTCGCCGTTGTGGGAATCCTGCGGGATCGCCAGGTCCGTGAGACCTGGATGCGTGGCGGGCGCCATCCAGCCTTCTTTTGCGCACGCGGCGAGGGCGGGCTGCACCGTGTCGGTCATGGCGGTCGTGAAATCGTTCTCATCGATGAGCGTGACCATTGTTCCTCGATTCTTTTCTTTCTTCGTGCCAGGCATCCGCGGGTGCGCCGCGGGGCGATCTGCGGGGTAATCCGCAGGGGTCGCGGGGACCCGTGGGGAATCCGCGGAACCCCGGCCTGTGGGATGTACGGCGGATGCGCAGCGGATGCCTGGTTCTCGGTGAATTTTCCACTGGTGCGTGGTGCGGGCGCACGACCTCGTGCCGCTCGCGATGTGCCCTCATCATAGGCATGGCGCACGGTTCCCACCAACGAGACACGCGGTGCAACACGCCGACAATCCGCGGCGTGTACGGCGTGGCGCGGGTGGGATTCAGAAAGGATTCGCCGATTGCGGAAGTCGGCAGGCCATCCGAGTGCGGATCAACGTCCGCAATCGGCGCCGGATCGATGGCGCGCCGATTGCGGAGGTTAGAAGGCCGGAAAATGGGGCCGAAACGTCCGCAATCGGCGCGGGATTATTGAGGCGCCGATGCCGGACGTTAGGAGGCCTGATTTTGCCTGCCAGACGTCCGTCTTCGGCGCCGGAATTATGGGGCGCCGATGGCGGAAGTCTGGAGGGCGAAAAATGGGGTTGTAACGTCCGTCTTCGGCGCCTCAGTATGCGGGATGCCGTGGTCGAAGAATCCTATTGAAAATTATTGACACATGTGCACGAAATTTTCAATAGGAATGGGTGGGGAGGAATAACCGGCGTGCAAACGTCCGTCTTCGGCGCTGCATTGAGGAGGCGCCGATGCCGGAGGTTTGGAGGCCTGATTGTGCCTGTCTAACGTCCGTCTTCGGCGCGCTTCGGAATCGGCGCCGGATTGAGGAGGTGCCGGTTGCGGAGGTTTGGGGAATTGGATGGGGGAATTGGCTGAGGAGGTTGGCTGGGGATGATAATGGGGAGGGAATGCAGATTATTCAGGCCGGATAGCTGGATAGCCGGATAGAAGGAGCGGGCATGAGTTCGAAGAAATTGGATATGACGGCGCAGCCGCGCGTCGTCGACAGCACCGACGTGTTCCATGGGCCGATTTTCACGGTGAAAGATCAGCACATCGCGCTGCGCGCCACCGATGGCAGCGATGTGACGATCCGCCGCCAGCTCATCGACCATGCGCCGGCGGTCATCATGCTCCCCCACGACACCGAACGCGACCTGTACCTGGTCGAGAAGGAATACCGCGTGGGGCGCAACGCGTTCGTCATGGGCCTGCCCGCCGGCATGATCGAGCCGCACGAGGACCCTCGCAAGGCGGCGCTGCGCGAGCTGCACGAAGAAACCGCCGTGGTGCCGGACGACTACGAGATCATTGAGGCTGCGCAATGCTATTCGTCCGAGGGTATGACGAACGAGATGGCGTACACCTATGTGATCGACATCCACAAGTGGCATGCCGAGCACCAGGAGCTCGACCCGGACGAATACGTGGCGTACCGCTGGGTGAATTGGGACGAGCTCACGACGTGCGGAATCCGCGAGGCGCATTCGTTCATCGCAATCCAGTGCGAGCAGATCCGCCGCCTGCGTGCCGGCATGGAGAGCGGCAACGCCGGCGAGTGACCGCTGCGGCAGAGATTACGAGCAAGGCAGGCATTGCGAGCGAGGCAAGCAGGGTGGCAAAGAGGGTGGGCATTGCGAGCAGGGTGGGCATTGCGAGCAAGGCGGCGAGCAAGCCGGCAAGTAGGGCGAAAACCGCCGTGAAAAGGGCGTGCGATGGGGCGCGCGCCCTATTTCACGCCCCCAAATGCCAAGATATTGTGATGATTGGGCGGTATCAGAACGAAAGTGCCCGGTTTCTTTATATAATGACTGAGAACTAGTAGGTTCCGTACAAGCATGCCCTGCGGGGTCCGGATTGCCCAACCAGTGCGAATGCGAAGCGTTCGTATGCTTCATTGGACGGAGAAAGGTAACTATGAGCGTTCTCGACAAGTTTGAGAAAGGAGTCGAAGGTGCCGTCAACGGCGTCTTCAACAAGTTCGGCTCCAAGGATCTCCAGCCTGTTGATCTTTCCAGCGCCTTGGAGAAAGAAATCGATGCTCAGGCCATGCCGGTCGGTCGAGACCGCACCGTGGCCCCGAACGAATACCGTTTCGCACTGTCGACACCGGATTTCGACCGCATCGAGAAGTGGGGCGCCGAGGCGCTCGCCAATGAGCTCGCCGCGAACCTGACGAAGTACGCGAAGAGCCAGAACTACGCATTCGTGGGGCCCGTGGTGGTCGTGTTCGAAGAGGACTACGACCTGCAGCGTGGCGACTTCCACCTGACGAGCGAGTCCGTGCAGGGCAACGCGGCGCCCGTCACGTCCAAGAACGAGACGAAGGACTGCCCCGTCCTCGAGATCAACGGCCGCCAGTACATGCTCACCGCACCGGAGACGCTCGTGGGCCGCGGCTCCGATTGCGACATCATCATCGACGATCCGGGCGTGTCCCGCCATCATCTGACGATCTCCATCACCCCGCAGGGCGTGATCATGAAGGAAGTGCTCAACAGCAAGGGCCAGCCGCCCGTCAACGGCACGTATGTGGAGGGCCACCGCGTGCCCGCCGCCACGTTGCTCGACGGCAACACGATCACGATCGGCCGCACGCGCATCCTTTACTGGGCGTCTTCCGAGACGCAGGCCTAGCACCGTCGAGAAGGAGGAGAAGAGAAGGCGTTCCCATGACCGACCTGACATTTGCGATTCTCAAATACGCGTTCCTCGCATTGCTGTGGGTGTTCGTGTTCTTCGTCGTGCGCTCCCTGGGGCGTGACGTGAACAACCGGAGCCCGCGCGATGCGCGCAAGCGTCGCCAGAAGAACCGCCAGGCGCATGCGCCCGCCTCTCCCGCCGCGGCAACCGCAGCATCCTCGATGCCCACGGAACCCCTCGCCCGCAGCACCAGTGGCCCAGCCCGCTCAGCGCGCGCCGGCGCCCACTCCCCCGCCCGCGGTTCGTCCCAGCCCACCGTGCTGGTGATCGTGGACGGCCCGCTCGCCGGCACCACGGTGACGCTCACCGACCAGCCCATCACGCTGGGCCGCGCGCCAGACAACGCAATCATTCTTGACGACGAATTCGTCTCCGCCCACCACGCCCGTGTGTTCCGCGACCCGGCGACCGGCTCGTGGGCCGTGGAAGACATGAACAGCACGAACGGCACCGTGGTCAACGGCCAGCGCATCCGAGGCGCGGTGATGCTGCCGGTGGGCGTGCTGGTGCGCATCGGCGCCACGACTTTCGAATTGAGGTGACGCAGTCGCATGACATCACGCAACACCCTCTTCCTGTATTCCACAACGGTGTCCGACACCGGCTACGTGCGTAGCAACAACCAGGACTCCTCGTTCGCCGGCGAACGGCTCATCGCCATCTGCGACGGCATGGGCGGCCATGCGGGCGGCGACACCGCCTCCACGATCGCCGTGCGCTCGCTCGCGCACATCGAGAAGAATCCCGAGCACCCGCAGACCGTGGGCGAAGTGGCGTCGCTGATGGAAACGTCGGTGATCGCTGCGCACGACGCGATCGTGGGCAAGGCCAAGCACGAACGCAAGCTGTCGGGCATGGGCACCACGGTGACCGCCGTGACGCTGGTGGAAGACCATTGGGTGCTCGCGCACATCGGCGACTCCCGCGCCTACCTGCTGCGCAACGGGCGCATCATCCGCGCCACGAAGGACCACTCCTACGTGCAGCACCTCATTGACACGGGCCGCATCACGCCCGCCGAGGCGAAGAACCACCCGCAGCGCAACGTGGTGATGCGCGTGCTCGGCGACTTCGACATCGACCCCCGCCCTGACATCTCGGTGCGCAAGGCACAGGCGGGCGACCGCTGGATGCTGTGCTCCGACGGCGTGTGCGGCGTGCTGTCGGACGCGACGATCCGCGAGACGTTGGAGACCGTGACGAATCCGCAGGATTGCGCGCAGCAGCTCGTGGGCATGGCGCTCAAGGCCGGCAGCACCGACAATTGCACGGCGGTGATCGCCGATGCGAACATTCCCCTTGACCCGGGCGAGCCGGGGCAGCGACATCAGATTCCGCTGGTGGGCGGTGCCGTGAGCGCCGACCTGGCACCGCTTGCCGAGATTCTGGGCACCACGGTGGCCCAGGCCCCGCGCCTGCGCGACGAATACGCGAAGTCCCCGGCGCAGAAGGCGGCGGAACTCGCCGCCGCGCAGTCCGCCGAGCCCCAGCCGGGTGACGGTGGCGCTGCCGGAGCTTCTGGTGATTCAGGCGTGCAGGGTGCTGGCAATCCGTATGATGCGGGCAATGCCGCGAATTCCTACGATGCCGGCAATACCGCCGGCGGCGATGCCTACGCCGCGTCCGATGCCGATGGCATGGGCGGCGCGGGCAATCCTGGCAATCCTGGGAATTCTGGCAATTCGGTTGGTTCACTCGATCCGAATAATCCGGAATATTCCAATAGCTCGAATAATCCGAACGATCCCGCCACTTCCGATGCTTCCCAAGGCACCGCCGCAGAGAGCGAGCCTACGGAGGAGACGCCGAACATCGCGGTGCCCCAGGCCCAGAAGCAATCCGACAACCTGAACGCCGACGACGAGATGATGCCCGACACGAGCGAAATCCCCATCGTCAAGAAGCATGACGGCACCGTGGTCTCCGACCCGCGCGACCCTGCCGTCGTCGTGGCGCTCGCCCATAAGAAGGCGCAGGACCACGAGCGCGACCGCAAGCGTCACCACCGCAAGCGCGGCGTCATCATCACCGTCGTCATCGTGGTGCTCGGCATCATCGCCGGCACCGGTTTCGGCGTGTGGCATTGGTCGCAGTCGCAGTACTACATCGGCGAATCCGACGGCTATGTGGCGGTCTACCAGGGCGTGAACACCGACGTGTTCGGCATGAAGATGTCGCACGTCATCCGCACCACGAAGATCAGCACAAGCAACCTGACGGAAAACACGCAGCAGCAGCTCGAACGCGGCATCACGATGTCGAGCCAGCAGGAGGCCGAGCAGCATCTCGCCATCCTCATCACCGAGAGCAGCGAAGTGCGCTCGCAACGCCAGAAGGATGACGCGGCCGCCAAGGCCACTGCATCAGCATCTGCGTCGGCGTCCGCGTCTGGCAGCGCATCGGCCTCTGCCTCGGCATCGCCATCCGCCAGCGCCTCCCCTAGCGCTTCCCCCAGTGCCACCGCCTCGGCCTCCAGCCAGGGGGCGGCACAGTGACAGTTTCCGCAAGAATCCGCCAGGTCCTGCTGCTGCTCTTCGGCGTAGCGGTGGGGATTCTGGCGATGTTCCAGATGTTCATGCGCGTCTCCGGCGAGTTCCCGCATGATTACCTCGTCATGTGCGGGGAGCTTCTGGTGTTGCTTGCCGTGAACGTCGCGGTGATCTTCCACTTCCAGCGCTATGCGGACCTCACGATCCTCGCGGTCGTGGTGACGCTGGCGCTCATCGGCATCACGATGATTACGCGCATCGACCTCGAGGCCCGCGCCAACGGCGTTGCCTCCAGCGCCGGTTCCCGCCAGTTCGGATGGTTCCTCATGGGACTGGGCGTGTGCGCGCTGATGTTCGTGTGCATCCACGATTACCGCATCTTCCGCCGGTTCTCGTATGTGTGCATGGTCATCGGCCTGGTGCTGCTGCTCTCCCCCATGATCCCGCACCTGGGCATGACGCTCAACGGCGCCCGCATCTGGATCCATTTCGGCTCGCACACGATCCAGCCCGCCGAATTCGCCAAGCTGTTCCTCGCGATCTTCTTCGCGTCGTACCTGTTCGACCACCGCGACCAGCTGACCGTGGGCGGCAAGAAGATCGGCGGCATCCGCCTGCCGCGCCTCAAGGACCTCGGCCCCATCCTCGTGGTGTGGGGCGTGTCGATGGGCGTGCTCGTCATGCAGAAAGACCTCGGCACCGGCCTGATGTTCTTCGCGATGTTCGTGTGCATGCTGTACCTGGCGACCGGCCAGCGCAGCTGGGCGATCATCGGCCTCGTGTTCTTCTGCGGCAGCGCTTACGCCGCCTACACGCTGTTCACCCATGTGCAAGGCCGCGTCGCCTCGTGGCTGCACCCGTTCGATGCCGCTGTGTACCAGGCGGAGGGCGGTTCCCAGCAGCTTGTGACGGGCGTGTTCGGCTTGTCGTCGGGTGGATTGTTCGGCACCGGCCTGGGCCAGGGCATGCCGGGCCTCACGCCGCTGGGCAACTCCGACTTCATCTACGATTCCCTGGGCGAGGAGCTCGGCCTTGTGGGCGTGCTCGCCATCCTCATGCTGTACCTGTGCATGGTGGTGTTCGGCATCCTCACGGCGCTGCGCTGCAAGGACGGCTTCGGCAAGCTGCTCGCCGCCGGCCTCATGTTCTCGATGGCGTTCCAGGTGTTCACCGTGGTGGGCGGCAACACGCTGCTCATCCCGCTCACCGGCCTCACGCTGCCCTACATGGCGGCGGGCGGCTCAAGCATGATGGCGAACCTCATGCTCGCCTCGCTGGTCATCATCGTCAACAATGGCGCGAACACCCCGCAGGTGGACGCCTCCGACAGCGAATTCCAACAGGAAGCGCTCGAGGTGATCCGCAACGCGCAGAAGGAGGCGGCCGCCGCTGCACAGCGCGGCCAGGAGGCACGCCATGCCCAGAAGAGCCTGGCGCACGGCGCTGCGGTGCCCGGCCCCTCCGCCAGACCCGCCGGCGAGCCCGAATACGATGACGAGCCCGCGATCGTGCAGACATCCCGCCAGTCTGCGCTGACCCGCGACTTCCGCAATGGGCGCGGCGCTGGCAATGGCGATGCCGCCGGCAATCCGCACTACATCGACCCGCGGTACGCTGACGAGCAGGGAGAGGATCCAGCGCTGCTGGATCTGGGATTCGACTATTCCACCTACCCCGATGATTCCGCGGAAACCGGAAACCCCGCCAATTCCGCGGATTCCGGCACGTCATACACCACACGCAATTCGGATGGTTCGAAGGAGGCACGACGATGAACAAATCCTTGCGTCACCTTTTCTACGTCGTCGTGGTGCTGTTCGTCCTTCTGGGCCTGAGCACCTCGATGATCCAGTCGGTGTTCGCCGCCAAGCTCAACGCCGACCCGCGCAATTCCCGCATGCTCTACGAGGAGTTCAGTGTGCCGCGCGGCTCCATCCTGGCGTCGGACGGCACGGTGATCGCCCAGTCCAGCGCGGTCAACGACCCGTTCAGCTATCAGCGCTCCTACACGAACGGTGCGCTTTACGCGCCCGTGACCGGCTTCTACTCCATCACCATCAACGCCGACCGCGGCATCGAGGCCTCGCGCAACTCGCTGCTGTCCGGCAACTCCAACAGCCTGTGGTGGAGCCGGGTGAAGAACCTGTTCACCGGCACCGAGAACGCTGGCGCCACCATCCGCACATCCATCGACCCCAAGCTGCAGCAGACCGCGTATGACGCGATGTCGCAAGGCGGCTTCGACGGTGCCGTCGTGGCGATCGAACCCAAGACCGGGCGCATCCTCGCGATGGTGAGCACGCCCAGCTACGATCCCAACCTGCTCGCCTCGCACGACACGTCGGCGGTGAACGACGCCTACCAGTCACTTGTGCAGAATGCGAGCAACCCGATGCTCAACAAGGCGACGTCCGAGCTCTACCCGCCGGGGTCCACGTTCAAGATCGTGGTCGCCGCCGCGGCGCTCGAATCCGGCAAGTACACCGCGGATTCGCAGATCCCCGCCGGCGCCAGCTACACGCTGCCTGGCACGAACACGCAGCTGACGAACGCCGTGAGCGCCGCCAATGGCTCGAACGGCCAGATGTCGCTCACCGACGCCTTCGCTTACTCGTCGAACACCGCGTTCGCGCAACTCGGCGTGAGCCTGGGCGCCCAGACCGTGGGCAACATGGCGCAAGCGCTCGGCTTCGGCAGCTCCATCACGCTCGACCAAGGTTCCGAAAGCGACCAGGCGATGAAGTCCGTCGCCGCGCAGTTCCCCACCGACGTCTCCGACGACAAGCTCGCGCTGCAAAGCATCGGTCAGGGCGACACCACCGAGACCTGCCTGCAGGACGCGCTCATCGCCGCCACCGTCGCCAACGGCGGCAAGGAGATGCAGCCCACCCTCGTCGACAGCGTGCAAAGCTCCGATCTCACAACGATTTCCACCACGAAGTCCAGCGTGCTCAACACGCCATTCAGTTCGTCCACCGCGGATGCGCTCAAGCAGCTCATGGTGGCGATGGTCAACAAGGATTACCCCTCGCTGAAGTTCGGCAGCACGCAGGTCGCCGCCAAGACCGGCACCGCGCAGAACGGCCAGGGGCTCATCGACGCATGGATCACCGGCTTCGCGCCGGCGGATGACCCGCAGATCGCGGTCGCCGTCGTCGTGCACAACACGACGGATTTCGGCTACAAGTCCGCCGGTCCGGTCATGAAAAAGGTGTTGGAGGAGGCGATTTCGCAATGAGGCTCGTGCCAGGGCAGTTGATGCACCACCGGTACCGCCTGGACAAGCGCCTTGCCCAGGGCGGCATGGGAGAAGTATGGAAAGGCTACGACATCGAGCTGAACCGCCCGGTCGCCATCAAGGCGCTGCGCAGCGATCTCGACGACCCCAACAGCAGCCGATTGCGTCGTCTGCGCGCCGAGGCGCATAATTCCGCCGATCTGGCGCACCCCAACATCGCTGCGCTTTTCGATTACTACGAGAACGGCGGCGTGGGGTTCCTCGTCATGGAATACGTCGACAGTCCCTCTCTCGCCCAGATCTACAAGGAACGCGCGCCGATGCCGGCGGTGGAGCTGCTGCCGATCCTCATCCAGGTGGCGCGCGGGCTGTATGTGGCGCATTCCCACGGTGTGATCCACCGCGACGTGAAGCCCGCCAACATTATGGTCTCCGCCGACGGCCAGGTGAAGATCACTGACTTCGGCGTGAGCTATTCCACCAACCAGGCGCAGATCACGCAGGACGGCATGGTGGTGGGCACCGCCCAGTACATCTCCCCCGAGCAGGCGCAGGGCGAGCAGGCGACGCCGCAGTCCGACATCTACTCGCTCGGCGTGGTGGCATACGAAGGCCTGTGCGGGCACCGCCCGTTCACCGGCAAGACGAGCGTGGACATCGCCGCCGCCCATGTGAACGAACCCGTGCCTCCCCTGCCCGAGAGCATCGACTGGCGGCTGCGCGAATACGTGATGGGCATGCTCGCCAAGGACCCCAAGGACCGCCCGCGCGACGCCCTGGAGGTCTCGCGCAACCTGCAGGCGATCCTCGACCACCTGTGGGACGAGCAGACCGCGAACATCCCGCCGATCCGCGTGCACCGCGACAAGCCGGTGGGCCGCACGATTTACAGCGACCCCTACGAGCCGCCCGCATGGATGGTGGATTTGACGGACCGCGCTGCGGTCAAGCGCGATGATGCCGCCCGCGAGGAGGCAGCGAAGGAAGAGGCCGCGCAAGCCGCGCACGAGGCTGCGATTGCCGCGCAGCAGGCTGTTGCCTCTGCCGCGGGTGATGGTCAGACGGCTTCCGCCACATCGGCGGGTCAGCTGGGGTCGCAGACGACCGGGCGCATCGTGGATATGCACTTCGATGCGAGCAGCGGCTCGATTCCTGCTGCTGGCAGCTCTGCCACTGCCGGCCCCGTCGACAGCCCTGTCACCACGAGCCCGGTGATCGACGCAGCCGCCCACGCGGCGGCGAGGTCCGCGGCATCGTCATTCGCATCCACGGCGGCCGCGGAATCCGGTTCCATGCCTGCCGCCACCGCCACGCCGGGCGCCGCGTCCACCGTGATGCCGGCGTATTATGCGCCCAAAGACACGAACGTGGGCACGAGCACCAGCCTGGGCACCAGCCTGAGCAAGGCAATCGACACGGCGTTGGCGCACCGGGCGAAAGCCGACCAGCCGCCCATGAAGCCGCCGTCGGAGCCGGTGCCACGACCCAAGCCCGTGGAGCAGCAACCGCAGCCGGCGCCATCCGTGCCGCGAGCAGCAGGGCAGCAATCCACGCAGCCGCGGCGTGTGGAGAACCAGCCCGAACAGCCCGAACAATCCGTACAACCTGAACAACCCCAGCGGACTGCACAACCTCGGCAGTCCGCGCAACCTGAGCAATCTGAGCACACAGCAGACGAGCAGCAACCTAAGGATGGTGCGCAATGAGCATGTACATTCCCCAGACGCTCGCAGGCGGCAGGTATTCCGTCGGCGACCTCATCGGGCATGGCGGCATGGCGGAGGTGCACATCGGCACGGACACCCGCCTCGGCCGCACCGTCGCCATCAAGATCATGCGTTCCGACCTGGCGAGCGACCAGATCTTCCTGCGTCGCTTCCACCGCGAGGCGCTCGCCGTCGCCAAGCTCAACAACCCCAACATCGTGGCCATCTACGATTCGGGCGACGAGGAGTTCTCGGACGAGGGCGGTCACACGGTGCGCGTGCCGTACATCGTCATGGAGTACATCAAAGGCCAGACGCTGCGCGACATCCTCAAGGTGAACGGCGCCCTGAGCGAGCACGACACCGCCCAGGTCATGATCGGCGTGCTTTCCGCGCTCGAGTACTCGCACCGCGAGGGCATCATCCACCGCGACATCAAGCCTGGAAACATCATGATTTCCAACGAGGGCATCGTCAAGGTCATGGACTTCGGCATCGCCCGCGCGCTCGACGATTCGCAGACCACGATGACCCAGTCGCAGGGCGTGGTGGGCACCGCCCAGTACCTGAGCCCCGAGCAGGCGCGCGGCGAGCAGGTGGACATGCGCTCCGACCTGTACTCCGCCGGCTGCGTGCTGTACGAGATGCTCACCGGCCGCCCGCCGTTCGTGGGCGATTCCGCCGTTGCCATCGCTTACCAGCATGTGAGCGAGACCGCCACGCCGCCCAGCGCCATCGTGCCGGGCCTGCCCAAGGAATGGGACGCCATCGTGGCGAAGGCGATGGCGAAGAACCGCGCCAACCGCTACTCCACCGCCGGCGAGTTCCGCGACGACATCGTGCGCCTGATGAACGGCGTGGAGCCGCTCGCCTCCAACTCCGTGGCGCCGATGGTGGCCGACAAGATGCAAGACACCCCGCCGTACTCCATCCCGCCCGTCGAGCAGGATTACGCGACGGGCGCCTACCCCACCGCCGCCGTGCAGAACGGCGTGGGCACCGCCACCGGCACGATGGCCAGCCCCTACGCCACCGCGGCAGGCACGGGCACCGGCACCGCCGTGAAGGCGAAGAACGGCTCGAAGAAGAAGGTCGTCGCCATCATCGCCGCCCTGGTGGTCGTGGCGCTCGCGGTCGCCGCTTTCGTGGTGCTGCATAACAATTCGCAGGGCACCGCCACCGAGCAGGTCACCGTGCCCACGATCAGTGCCGGCACGTCGCGCGACCGCGCCAAGGAGCAGATCGAGGCGGCGGGCCTGGTGTTCCAATACAAGGAAGACACCGACTCCACCGAGGACGCCGGCACGTTCACCAAGCAGGATCCCGCCGGCGGCACCACCGTCGACAAGGGCAGCACCGTGACCGTGTGGTTCTCCGCGGGGCCGCAGTCCGCCAAGGTGCCGGACGTCTCCGGCATGACGCAGTCCGAGGCACAGTCCGCGCTCGAAAGCGCCGGCTTCAAGGTCGGCAGCATCTACACCGAGAGCAGCGGGTCCGTCTCGAAAGACAGCGTGACCCGCACCGACCCGGCGAGCGGCGAGAGCGCCAAGAAGGGCAGCACCGTGGACCTCTACATCTCCAACGGCATGACCGTTGTGCCCGATGGCCTTGTGGGCGCCAGTCAGTCCACCGCGCAGGGCCTCCTTTCCAAGCAGGGCCTGCAGGTCGTGGTGGAGCAGGAGAGCTCGGATTCTGTGGCGCAGGGCCTCGTGACCCGCACGTCGCCGGCATCGGGCGACTCGGTGGAGCAGGGCGCCACAGTCACGATCTACGTGTCCACCGGCCCCAAGACCGTGAGCCTGCCGTCCGTGATCGGCATGACGTATGACAACGCCGCCGCCACCCTCAAGTCCATGGGCCTGACCGCCGCACGCAGCGGCTCCCAGTCCGATGCCGCCGTCGTCTCCGCCATGACGGTGAACGGCGAGGAAGTGGAAGCGGGTAGCCAGGTGTCGGAAGGCGCCACCGTCACGCTCACGATGAGCGGCGGCTCGAGCTCCTCCGATAGCTCGAGCTCGGCAAGCCCCTCGGCCTCCGGCTCAGCATCGCCAAGCGCGTCCGGGTCGAGCTCGAAGTCGGCTAGCAACTAGCGGGGTGGCATCCAGCCGCTAGCGGCTGGATGCCCGCTAGGATACGCGAAGGGCGGTCAGTGAATCCCACTGACCGCCCTTTGTGCCTTGTTTGTGCCTTGATTTGTTGTGCGATGCCTGTTGTGCGATGTCTGTGATGCCGCGCGTGCCGCGTCACGCGGCGACCGGCTCGCGCAAGTTCGCGCTCACATTGGGGCGCAGGCCCGCGGACTTGGCGACCGCGTTCGTCTGGCCGCACAGCGCGAGCCAATTGGCAAGCAGGCGGTAGCCGCCCTCGGTCATCACGGATTCGGGGTGGAACTGCACGGCGTACATCGGCTTGCCCACCACGCGCACCGCCTGGATCGTGCCATCGTCGGCGGCGTGCGCGGTGGCGCGCAGCGTGCTCGGCATGGTCGCCGAGTCGATGCACAGCGAATGGTAGCGGGTGGCGGTCATCGGGTTCGGCACACCGGCGAAGATCTCGTCATCCTCATGCTCGATGGGGCTTGTCTTGCCGTGGCGGATCGTGGGTGCGTGCACGATCGCCGCGCCATACACCTCCGCCAGCGCCTGCAGTCCCAGGCACACGCCGAACATCGGGGTGCCGGTTTCGGCGCACAGGCGAATCACATCCTCGCTCGCGCCTGCCTGTGACGGCTGGCCGGGACCGGGGGAGATGAGCACGCCATCGAACACGCTCAGGTCGAGGTGCTTCGTGCTCACCGCGTCGTTGCGCACCACCGTCGTGGTGGCGCCCAGCGTCTGCAGATACCCCACGATCGTGTAGACGAAGGAATCATAATTGTCGATGACCAGGATGCGTGCGGATTCCATGCGTCCTCCTTATCTGAGCGCTTTGTTTATCTGAGCGCTGTTTCCGAGCGCTTTACCTGAGCGCCTGCTCACAAGCCTATCTGTGTGTGAATTATACGGGTGCGGGGTTTCGCGCGGCACGCGGATTCCACCGCGCGGAAATCCCGGTGCGCGTGGGTGCATGATGGCTGCGCGCGGTCATGATGCACCGCCGCGCATCACCGCGGCCTGTCGCTGCGGCATATCATCGTGGCATTCACCGCACCATTCACTGCACCGACACGTAATTCGACGCGAGCTGCAAGTACGGGATGTTGAGCGCCGCCCACGGGAACACCCAGGCGAACAGCGCCGCCACGGCGGCGGCCGCCAGCAGCACCGCGAGCACTGCGCGCACCGGCAGCACGCCGGGCTGCAGCCTCACATACCAGCCGCACAGGCTGAACGACTTGTAATCAGGGCTCTCGCGGCGCCGGCGGATGTCCGGCCACTGCCAGGCGATCGCTGCCGCCGCCCAGATGGCGGCGTAGGCGAGCAGCAGCGCGATGCATAGGCGCGACGGCGAGGGGAGGGTGCTTGCGGCGGCTTGCACGCCGGTGCCGCCTGTGCGGGTGAACACCGTGCCCTGCGAGCTGTTCGCGGCACTCGCGAGCTCCTCAGGGATGCCGTCGGAGACCTTCGCCCAGTATTCCAGCTCGCCATAGGCGATCCAGCGGTGCGTCGGGTTCTGCAGGCGCGGGTGGCACGTGGTCATCGTGATGAGGCGTTGCGTGGGCGTGGCGCCGGGCTCGTGCGGCACCGGGTAGGTCACCTCCACCTGGTCGGGCAGCACAAGCTCGGAGGACGTGTAACGGTAGACGTACCAGTAATCCTCGGTGCGCACGATGATCGCGTCGCCCGCCTCGAGCTTGTCGATATCTCCCAGCGGGTCGCCATAGCCGGCGCGGTGGCCGGCGATGGCGAAGTTGCCCAGCACGCCGGGCATGCCGCTTTCCGTGTAGTGGCCCAGACCGCCGGTGTTGAGCTCGCGCAGCGAGGTGCCCTGCACGATGGCGCGCGACCAGGTGGAGCCGAAGCGGGGGATGTAGATTTGCCCGATGAGGCTGCCCTCCGCGGGCGTGGTGGTGAGCGTGGGCGCGGTGTCGGCGGATTGCTTGGCGGCGATCGTGTAGCTGCCATCCGCCGACGTGGCGGGCGCCGACCAGGAGACCTCGGTGAGCGTGGTGTTCTGGCTCCTTGTGGATTCCACGCCCGTCCACCACAGCTGCCACAGGATGTACAGGCCGCAGATGATGGCGCACAGCACCAGGATCTCGCCGATGACGCCCGCCGCGGTGGCGACCGGATGGCGCTGCGTGCGCTGCCTTCCGCCCGTGCTCGGCTCACGGAGTGCGTTCTGTGCGGTGTTCATGCGTGCCTTCCTGGGTGTGTGGAATGGAGTGTGGTGAATGGGGTGGGGAATTGCGTGGTCATTGTTGCTCGGATTGCTGGGAATCCTGCTGGGAGTCCTGCGATTGTGTGGCTTGCGATTGCGTCGCCTGCAGCTGGCTTTCGTCGGTCATCTTTGCGTATTGCAGCGATTGCAGGGAGCTTGTCACTTTCTCGAACACGAGGCTGTCTTCCTGGTTCACCTTCCAGCCCAGGCCATCCTCCTTCACGTACTCGAGGTAGAGCTGGATCGCCGAGGAATCCTGAAGCGCCTGATGCATTGCGTCGTAGGAGCCGATCGCCTGCACCGTGTAGGGAGGGGAGTAAGTGTGGCCGTTGAGCAGCAGCACGTTGCCTACGCAGCGCACGGCGGTGGTGTTCTCCACGCGCACGCCCTGGATCGTCATCGCCTCGGCTCCGCCCGCCCACAGTGCGTTCACCACCGCCTCGATGTCTTGCTGATGCACCACGTAATCGTTCACGTCCGCGCCGCTCGTGTTCGACAGCGCCGAGGCATACGAGGAATCGTCCAGCTGCACGGAGATACCCGGGCCCTCCACCTTCGGCAGCATCGTGTCGGAGCCGGCGTCCTGCACGCTTGGTTCCACATTCCACTCGGTGATGTTGCCGCTCAGTTCCTTGGCGGCGTCGAGCTTGGTGGACAGTTCGGTGATGTCGTCGGTGAGCTCGTTGGCGCGGTCCTGGCGCTTTTCGATGAGCTCACGGGTGTTCGTGGTGACCGTGGTCTTGCGGTTGAGGTTCACGTTCGCCACGAGCATGTAGCCGGCGAGAGCCGTGACCATGACGGCGGCAAGGGATGCGATCAGGCTGCGATGGCGGATGTGCCGGCGCGGTTTGCCGCCGTGCCTGCGCTCGCGGTCGAGCTCGCTGGCATCGGTGGCGCGGGCTAGGCGTGAGGCGGCATTTGTTGTCATATTTCCACTCTAATCACTACTATGTTCTAGTAGCTTAACCTAAGGAGACTTTCCCATGGCCGATACGGACGAGAAACTCGAAAACGCCATCGAAGACGATGCGTCCACCGTCGAGGACACCCCGCAGACCGATACCGATACGGATTCGCAGACCGAAGAAGCCGCTGACAACGACGCTGAAGAAGCTGAAGAGAGCGCGGCTGAGGATGCCGCGGAGGCGGATACCGACGATTCCGAGGATTCTAAGGATTCCACGGATCTGAACGATGACGAGGTCTCCCGCAAGATCAACGAGCTGCTCGCCGAAGACAACGAGAAGAACCTCACTCCGCAGATGCGCCGCATCGTGCAGCGCGAGAAGGAGCAGAGCCGCCGCGTCGAGAAGTCCATCGAAGGCACGAAGACCAACCCCACCTGGTTCCTGTGGATCATGTGCGGCCTGATGATCCTGGGCCTCATCTGGATCGTCGTCTACTACCTGACCGGTGGCGAGTGGCCGATTCCGAAGATCGGCAACTGGAACCTGCTCATCGGCTTCGGCATCATGCTCGTCGGCTTCCTCATGACCATGTGGTGGCACTGAGCCGCTGAGCTGCAACGAGTAGCCGCTGGGCTGCTGAGCCGCAACGAGCCAATAGAACATGTATTCGCCCCGTCCGCGCCCCGCGCGGCGGGGTGTTTTCATACCGAGGAGTTGGCTCTGCGCCGCGCTGCATCGCCTTGAGCTGTCTCGCCTCGAGCTGCGCCCAGGATGGTTGAGCCGGAGGACGGCAGGAAGCGCGCCAGAAAGCGCGGCAGGAAGCGCGGCCAACTTGGGGTTTCGGCCATCATTTCTCGCCTTTCCCACCGATATTCTGTACACAACCCCAAGCTCGGCATAGCTTTCTCTGCCCAACTTGGGATTCCGGCCAGCATCTCGCACTTTTCGGGCTGGGATGCTGGCCGTTATCCCAAGTTCGGAGACGGGGATAATCTTGGTTATTCCCGGAATTATCCCGTTTATCGTGGGTAATAACCATGATTACGGCGGGATCTGGACTGTTGAATATCGGTGCTGCAGGTATGTGGGCATTGCGCGAAAAAACAAAACGCCTGGCGGGCATGCTGGAATCCAGCGCCCGCCAGGCGTCTCGCTACGCTTGCAAAGCTTTGAATCGATGAGGCTGAGAAATCGAGAAACCCGTGAAATCGAGAAACCCGTGAAATCGAGAGGTCTGAGGAATCGGACCTCTCGGGAATCAGGCCTTCTCGCCTTCGGCCTCGACAGCCGGGGCCTCGTCTTCGCCTTCGTCGTCATCCGCGTCATCAAGACCCAGGTCGACCGGCGAAGAGCTGTTTTCCCAAGGCTCTTCCCACGGGTCGTACTCAGGGTTCTGCTGCTTGTAGATGTAGAACCCGACTGCACCCGCGAGCAAAGCGCCGAAGAGAATGGCGAAAAACTTCCAGCCATTACCAGACTTGTTCTCCATTGAAGTCTCCTTTCAGGAAAGCTCGGGCTTGCTCATTCAAGCCGTTGCAATCAATTGTATTGCCTTCGTGGTGATGTGGTGTGAAGAATGGCGAAACACCGCGGATTCGCGGCGTGTCGCACGTGTCGTGGCGTTGTCGTACAAGAGCATTCCGCTGTGCGGGGAATGGCGCGGCGGCACCGTGCCGTTTGCGCTGCCGGTGGTTCGCGTGCATTAGAGTGAAGGCATGACTTCACCCATCAGACTTTCTCCCCGCCGCTGGATGCGCCGCGTGCGATATGAGTGGAAGAGCGGCGGTCCGGTGATCACCGTCGCCATCATCGCGCTGTGCGTGCTCATGTGGCTGATCGAGCAGATCGCCTATTACGCCGACAGCAACGTGTTCACTGCGATGGTGTACGACATGTCGTTCATCCCGGCACTCACCACGTCGCAGCCGTGGATCTTCCTCACTTCGATGTTCATGCACGCGCCGGGCGTGGATGTGTGGCACATCCTGGGCAACATGATCACGCTGTGGTTCGTGGCGCCTTCGCTCGAGAAGATGCTGGGGCACTGGCAGTTCCTGGCGCTTTACCTGCTGTGCGGCCTGGGTGGCGACACCGGCAACATGGTGTACGCCCGCGTGCTCAACAGCCCGGAGTCGTGGATGCAATCGTCGTATGGCGCCAGTGGTGCGATCTTCGGTCTGTTCGGTGCGCTGCTCGTCACCTACTCGCGCATGCGGCTTGATATGCGCGAGATCATCGGACTCGTGGTGCTCAACCTTGCCATGCCGCTGATCGTGCCGAACATCGCATGGCAGGCGCATGTGGGCGGTCTGCTGACCGGTATGGGCACCACCGGCATGCTCATCGGCACCACGGCTTCGCGCCGTGCGCTCAACTATCTGCAGCGCACGATTCTCACCGTGGCAGTGTGGGCCGTGGTGCTGGTGGCGATCGTGCTGATCTGCCAGCACACGAGCGTGTGGAGCACGGTGCTGACCAACTGGGTGCACTGGTCGTGATGAGGCCGGGGCGTGCGGGGCGCTCGGGGCGCGGTTTTGCGGGTATGGGACGGAAGCGTCGATCGGGACGTGACGGGCGCCGTGCATTAACGGCGGATAACGGGCACCGTGCGTGAAAGGCGCATGATGGGACGGCGTGGCGGGGTCGCTCGGGACGGGCTCGGGCCGGGGATACCGCTCGGAATGTGAGAGGTGCCGTGCGTGAAAGGCGCGTGGCGGGCGCGGTACGGGCCTGGCCACGAGGTCGGACCGACACAAGGATTGAAATGCCCGAGGTGCGCGCACCGGCCCGATTGCATCACCCCTGGGCCCACGTGGAGCGCGAATAGCGCGCCCTGTTCTCGATTATTACCGTGCTGTCTCTTTCCCCCCTCTTCGCTTCCGTCTCTTCCCTCTGCCGCTCCTTCTCTTCTCTGTTCTCTTCCCTCTCACTCCTTTAACCTTTCCTTTCACGCCCCTCTTCGCTCCCACTCCATTTCATTCCACTTCCATCCTCATCCTTCCCTTTCTCCTTTCTCTCTTCCTTCTCTCTGTCCTTCTCTCCTCTTCTCTCCTCTCCTCTCCTCTCCTCTTCTCTTCTCTCCTCTCCTCTCCTCTCCTCTCCTCTCCTTCTCTCCCCTCCTCCTCTCTGATCTACCTAGATTTTCCGTCCTGTCTCCGCCATCCCGATTGTCCGTTTGGGTTTCAAAGAGATGCGGGGAATTCATGGGGACAACGGATTGATATTCCTCACAGATACAGATGTGTTGCTGGTGCTGGAATCGATGAGGATTCTCTTGCTGGTCAGGCTGTCATAGGTTTCAGCATCATCTCAGTGCAGAAATCCATGACTTTGTGAGTGCGTTATTGATTGTCAGAGGTAACGGCACGGAATTTTCACATTTTCAGAGAAAATGACACGAATTTCGAGACCAAAATCTCTGATAACCGAAAATGCGAGGGCAGAGTCAGGCAAGACGGCACTGATTCGGTCTCATGTCGGTATCTCTGATGATTGTAATGGTCGGGACGGTGGTGGTGATTTTGGACTGAGCGTGACCAAGACGGAAGCTGCATGTATGGCCCGGAGCAACGGGAGGCAGCATTTGGAGGTCCTCGAGAGGAACGACCGACCATAGATTGCTGAGACGGTAGCGGAGTGGGCCGTAATGGGAGACCTTGGGGTTGGTAAATCCGCTTCGATGCCGAACTGGCCAGAGAATCTGCAATTGCCTAGAAATCCACCATTGTGGATAACTTTGTGGAAAGATGGGGATGGTCGTGGATAAGAAAGACGATGCTCGGGGTACCCGCTGCGTCGATGTGAGAGTAAATAATCGGTGAAATTCGAACGAAAATCAGTGTTCGAGAGGTGAATTTCAACCAGTTGTGCACAGCGGAAAACGTTGGAATATCAAGCCTGGGGTGACTTTTCCACAATGTTATCCACTATTGTTCCATTTCCTTGTGTATAGGTGGGGATTACTGGGGATTACGCGCCGCACAGCTACTGGCCGCGCAAAACACACGTGTGTAAGTTGTGAACTGCTGTGGATATCAATGTGGATAACTTGCCATGATTGAGGGGCGCTGAGCACAACCTCTTTCTCCTTCCTCCTTTCTCCTTCCTCTCTTAATCATCCGCCGTGTGCTCATATGCACACACAACCGCGGGTATGCGGGTGTTTTCAGCCATCAAGCGAGCCGTGTTCCGGCATCGGGTGCGCAGAGGCGCACACGACCTGCAGATTGGGGCAGCGAAGGTGCCTCAACGGATGGCTTTACCATATCCGTGTGCGCACACGCACACCCGACAGACAGATAGCGGTCCCGCCCGGGCAGTATTCGGCCGTATCTAGGCGTGCGTGTGCGAGCTCGCGCGCACGGATGGGGAGATACGGCTGGAATCAGGTGTCAAAGCCCCGTAATCACAGGGGAGGGTGTGCGCTCGCGCACACGGCCACACAGCGCCCAGGATGCACCACCAAACCGGCGCCCCGAACCCCACCCACATACAGCGGCATACAAAAAGGGGATGCCTCGCATTGCGAAGCATCCCCAATCATGCGGCTAACAGGCGGCGGTCATCAGGTCACGCACCCGGTGTCAAGACACGCGACGTCAAGACACCGGGAAACCAGGGCGTCAAGCGGGCACAATACCCGTGCTGAACCCGCGCGCCTGCCGCCCGGCACTACGCCTGGTGAGCCGGCATCGGGCCGGTCATCCACACGCGCTCGAGGTAATCCTCGATGGAGCGGTCGGAGCTGAAGTAGCCGGAGTTGGCCACGTTGAGCACAGCCATGCGAGCCCACTTCTGCTCGTCGCGGTAGGTCTCCTCGATCTCGGACTGGATGTCCATGTAGGAACGGAAGTCGGCGAGGGTCATGAAGTAATCCTTCGTGAGCCAATCGTTGACCAGGTCCTTGTAGGTGTCCTTGTCGCCATTGGAGAACGTGCCGTCAGCAACCATGTCGATGGCCTGCTTGAGGTCGGGGTCGGACTCGTAGTAGCTGCGGGACAGGCCCTTGGTGTCGTAGCCCTTGGCGTACAGGTCGGTGACCTCGTCCACGTTCATGCCGAACAGGAAGAAGTTCTCAGCGCCCACGAGGTTGCGGATCTCAACGTTTGCACCGTCGAGCGTGCCGACGGTGAGAGCGCCGTTGAGAGCAAACTTCATGTTGCCGGTGCCGGAAGCTTCCTTGCCAGCCTGGGAGATCTGCTCATCGAGATCGGTGGCCGGGATGAGGTTCTCGGCGAGCTCGATGTTGTAGTTCCACGGGAAGTAGACGGCCAGCTTGCCCTTGACGGCCGGGTCGTTGTTGATGACGCGGGACACGTTGTTGATGAGCTGGATGGTCTGCTTGGCGAGGTAGTAGCCCGGGGCGGCCTTGGCGCCGAAGAACACGGTGCGCGGCACGAGGTCGTCGGGGTTGATCTTGCCGGACTTGATGTTCGCGTAGGTGGAGATCACGGCGAGGATCTTCAGGGCCTGGCGCTTGTACTCGTGC
>JAQXZM010000030.1 GCA_029227215.1 Bifidobacteriaceae bacterium
TAGTTCGTGGCCATCCGGTGGGCCTGGGGGATGGACAGGAACAGATTGCAGAACTCCTTCCAATCGTAGACAGGGGAGCTGTCTTTCTCATGCTGCCAGCGGAACGCGAACGCGTTGTTGAAGGAGTCGGCATCGGTGTTCGCCATGTAGTGGACGTCTGTGGGGGTCATGCCGATGAGAATCTGCAGGGTGGAGAAAATATCGCCGTACATGTCCCAGCTGGCATACTGCCGCATCTGGTTCATCGCTTCCATGGGATCATGGCTCGCGGCCTTTTCCTCGATCTGGATGATCGGAAGGCCGTTGATGAGGAGGGTGGTGTCAAAACGGCAGTTGGGTGCGCCTGCCTGGACGTGCTCGCGCTTGATTTGGTTGACGATCTGATATGTGGTGTTGCCTGCGCCTACCTGATCCTGGTCGAAGACGGTGAGATACGTGGGTGCTCCGCCGTTGGAATCGTCGCGTTGAATCTGCACCTGGGTTACGCCATTGACTCCGTAAATCCACTGCCCTGCTTTGAACGGGGACGTGAGGGCGCAGATCTCCTTTTGGACCTGCGCGAATTCCTGATCACTCAACAGCTTCCCTTGGAGCTTGTCCCAATTATTGCGCTCCAGAATCTCGCGAAAGTTCGTCCACAGCCCTTCTGTGGTTTTGATATCAGCACGATACTCCCACTGCTTCGTCCCGCCGATATGCTGCAGATAGTCGATCAATTGCTTTTCAAAAGCAAGTTCACTCTGAGGCTTTTCGATGAACTCCATCTTCCCAAACCCTTCTATCCTCGACGCTGGGTTGTTGTCGCTTGGGATCAGCGACAACAAAAACAGACTAGCACCATCAAAGCGGCAAATTCCGGTGTTCAGCCACTCCGGCCTGCCGATCCCGCACCCGCCGAGTACACTGAAAAACATGGGAAGCACACAAAGCAGTGCGCACACGCACACCGATAGCAATACGAACCTTCACGAGCAGGCGCAGCAGGAGACTGCGCCGACAGCCACCGCTGCCGCGGCACCGGCCATCCAACAACCACAGACGCTGCGGCAGCCGCAGCCGGAGGGCAACGCCGCCATGAACCATGACCTCGGTCCCGACGGCACGGACCGCAAGAGCGCCAAGATCGGCATCGCGGTCATCGCCGCGCTCGTGGCGAACATCCTGGTGGCGCTGGTCAAATTCGCGGTGTTCCTGTTCACGCGATCAGCCTCGATGCTGTCAGAAAGCGTGCACAGCCTTGCGGACTCCGGCAACGAGCTGACGCTGATCATCGGCAACAAGCTGTCGCATCGCCCGCCCAGCCGCAAGCATCCGCTCGGATGGTCCCGCGCCCGCTATCTGGCGTCGTTCATCGTGGCGGTGTCGCTGTTCGCCATCGGCGGCGTGTATTCGGCGAGCGAATCCATCGCGAAGATCCGCGCCGTCGCAAGCGGCGGACCGGAGGCGCACGCGGTGGACACGAGCAAGATGAGCATTGTGCTCGTCGTGACCCTCGTGTGCGCGCTTATCGAATTGTGGAGCCTGCACAATGGCATCAAGGAAGCCAAGGAGCGCTTCGCCGAAACGCACAATCCGGGACGTTTCAGCCTGTGGAAGTTCTGGCGCGGCACGAAGTCGTCCGACATTGCGGTCGTGCTGGCGGAAGACACGCTGGCAGTGATCGGCCTGGCGTTCGCATTCATAGGCACTGCGGTCGCCATCGCGACGGGCGATGAAATCTGGGATGCAATCGGCGGCACCAGCATCGGCGTCCTGCTGATTATCGGCGCGCTGCTGCTGGGCGGACAGGTCGCTTCGCTGCTCATCGGCGAAGGCGCGAGCGAGCACACCTACCAGATCATCTCAACCGTGCTGGCGCGCAATGCCGATGTCGAGCGCGTGCTTGCCGACCCCGCCGCGATCCACCTGTCCGAGAAGCGCATCCTCGTTTTGCTCAAAGTGCAGTTCCGCAACGAAACCGAGCTGGACGACACGATTGCCATCAACCGCTTGGAGGAGCAGCTGCGCGCCGCGATACCGTATTACACGCTTGACATCGTGGTGGAGCCGGACGCTTACGATCCCGCGAAAGCAGCGAAAGTGGAAGATTGGGTTGACTGACGAATCGAGGAGTCGCGAAGTCACGGCCATCCGGCAAAGCTTTGGAACCACGGAGCTTTGAAACCCGGAGCCCTGACAGCCAGGCGGTCGTGACAGCGCGGCAACGATAATGCAGCAACCTGAGAGAAGGCAATGAAGGCATAAAAACAACAGAAAGCAATAGAAGGGAGCAGTCATGCTGTTGTATTCAAGCCTGCTGGGCACCAAATACACGCTCAACGCCGATGCGTTCATCGGGCTCGTCATCGAATGCATCGAGAAAAATCCACGGGAAGAAAACCGCATTCCCGGCATCGATTGGAAGCCAGGCGTGCGAAATGCGAAATACGGCACCCCGCAGTTGCAGCTCACGATAAAGGAATACGGCGATGATTCGCGCGACGCTGCTCCCAGAAGGCTGCCCAATCAAGGCAGGGGAGGATCGCGCCGCCCCGCTGCCCGACGTCAGGCGAACGGCAAGCCGCAGCGCATGAGCGAAGCCGAATACCAGATGGTGCGTGCGCGACTGCGCGCCTCGCACATCATCGCCATCCGCCAAGAGAAGGTG
>JAQXZM010000031.1 GCA_029227215.1 Bifidobacteriaceae bacterium
CGTCGACATGAACACCGCGTGCTCCACGAACACGGGTGACTGGAACTGCGAGCAGCGCTGGACCTCCACGCGCGGCCTCATCGCATTCCACAACTACGTGGGAGACACCACGTCCGCCCCGGTTCAGGACTGGCAGTCCAGCGGCAACGACAGCATCGCGTTCTCGCGCGGCTCGAAGGGCTTCCTCGCCATCAACAATGGCACGACTGCCCTCGACGTGTCGTACAAGACCACGCTCCCTGACGGCGAGTACTGCAATGTGTACGCCGTGCAGGATTGCTCGCAGACCGTGACCGTCAAGGACGGCAAGGTCACGACGACGATTCCTGCCCGCTCCGCGATTGCGCTGTATGGCGGCGCCACGAAGGCCAGCCACCCGGCTGCGACCGAAACCACCGACCCCTCTGATCCTGAGAACAAGATCGAGGACGAAACGGTCAAGCCCACCGACACGACCCTCACGATCTACTACAAGAACACCAGCAACTACACCACCCCGAACATCTACTACGGCGTGGGCGATGACTGGTCCGCAGCCGCCAACAAGCCAATGACATACGATTCCGCCACTGGCTATTGGAAGTACACGATTGACACGGGCGGCAAGAAGATCGACTACGTGTTCAACGATGGCGGTTCCAACTGGGATAACCCTGACGGCGGCGGCAATTATGAGGCTGCCGTGGGCATTGTGCAGCAGACGGTCGCCGACCACGCCAGCAGCGTGGGCGCACCGGCGGACTACCGCGCGAAAGGCCAAACCCGACTGGTTGTGCACTACAAGCCGGCTAGCGGCGACATCGCACGCGCGCTGTGGGTGTGGGGTTCCAACTCCTCCACGAGCGCGAGCTTCGATGGCTCCCAAGTTGAATTCACCGGTACGGATTGCTGGGGCAAGGTCGCCGAATACACGGTTGACGGCACCTACACCGACCTTGGTGTGATCATCAAGGGTGAAGACAGCTGGGATAAGTACGGCAACAACGACCGCAATGTCACGGTTGGCGCCGACGGCACCGCCGAGATCTGGGTCGATGGCACCGGCTCTGACCCTGAGCAAACGCTGACGGAAGCACCCGCTGATTACGTGAGTTCCTGCACTGGCTACAACGTGACCGTGACCGTGCACTACTACCGCGAGGACGGCCTGTATTTCAACGCCGCCGACACCGACACGAAGACCCCGCAGTGGGATCTGTGGACGTGGTCGGGTTCCGGTTCCGCCAACTCCCAGCAAACCTTCACCAGCCATGATGACTGGGGTGAGGTGAGCACGTGGACGCTGAGCGGCTATAACTACTCCGCCTCTGACGACATCGGCCTGCTGCGTCGTTACGGCGGTGACACCTGGAAGTCCAAGGACCCGGATGACGCCAACCACTTCATCCCCTCCGACTCCATGGTGTTCGATGCCGCCACGAAGACCGGCAAGGCAGAGGTATGGCTCGTCGCCGGCGATCCCACGGTGTACACCGCCAAGCCGACGCTCTCCGTTTCCGCGAAGTCTGCGGAAATCGCCGATTACCAGAAGCTCACCGCCAAGCTGAGCTCCGCCGCCACCGGTGACGTCACAGCCACCGTGACCGACGCGAACGGCAATGCCGTGGAAACCACCTCCGTGACGACCGACGGTCCCACCGTCACCATCGCCACGAAGTCCGACCTCGATGTGCGCGGCAAGTACACGGTTGCTCTCACCGACGCCCACGGCAATCCGCTGGGCTCGGCAACCGCAATCGCCGGCGCCATCGTGCGCACCGACCGCTTCGACACCGAGAACGCCTATGACGGCAACGACCTGGGCGCTACGAACGCCGACAACAAGACGACGTTCAAGGTCTGGGCCCCGACCGCGCAGACGGTCTCGCTCGTCACCTACGCGAACGCAACGAGCGCCGATGCCGCCGTCGACAAGGTCACCCCGATGACCCTCGGTGACAAGGGCGTGTGGTCCGTCACCATTGACAACACCGCGGATGCGCTGGCTTACCAGTACCGCGTGGTGCTGCCTGATGGCACGACGAACGACACCGCCGACCCGTATGCCACTGCCGCGGTCGTCAACGGCGACCGTTCCGTGGTACTCTCCGACGCAGCCATGAACGCCAAGACGGTCAACGCCGTCAGCGGCGGCCGCGTCTCGCAGGGCAACGCAATCGTGGCAGAAACCCATATCCGCGACTTCACGAAGAGCGCCACCAGTGGCGTGTCCGAAGCGAACCGCGGCAAGTACCTGGGCATGATCGAGTCCGGCACCACCAACGCCGCCGGCGAGTCCACCGGCCTTGACTACCTCAAGGGCCTGGGCATCACCGACGTGCAGCTGCAGCCGTTCTTCGACTACGCCTCGGTGGACGAGACGAAGGCCCTCGACGATTCGAACTACAACTGGGGCTATGACCCGGAGAACTACAACGTGCCGGAAGGCTCGTACTCCTCCGATGCCACGAACCCCTCCGCTCGCGTCGACGAGGCCAAGGAGATGATCAGCGGCCTGCATGACGCCGGCCTGGGCGTGATCATGGACGTCGTGTACAACCACGTCGCCGACGCTTCCGCCAGCTCGTTCAACAAGACGGTGCCCGGCTACTACTTCCGCTACGATTCCAATGGCAATCTGACGAACAAGTCCGGCTGCGGCAACGACACCGCATCCGAGCGCGCGATGATGCGCAAGTACATCGTGAACTCCGTCACCTACTGGGCCAAGGAATACGGCGTGGATGGCTTCCGCTTCGACCTCATGGGCCTCATGGACACCGAGACGATGAAGGAAGTGCGCGAGGCGCTCGACAAGATCGACCCGAACATCATCGTGCTCGGCGAAGGCTGGGACATGGCGGGCGATTCCGTCAGCTCCTCCACGACGATGACCACGCAGCCGAACGCCTACCAGGTCGATGACCCGGATGGCACCGGCTCCACGATCTCGTTCTTCAACGACTCGATCCGCGACGGCCTCAAGGGCTCCGTGTTCTCCGACACCGACACCGGCTACGTCTCCGGCAAGGCGGACCAGGAGAAGCTCATCGCCCACAACATGCTGGGTTGCCCGTACGACACGTCCGACGGCGCCACCACCTGCTGGAACGGCTCCGCCCAGGATCACTACGCCAACGCATCCCAGGTGGTGCAGTACGCCGAGATCCACGACAACATGACGCTGTACGACAAGCTGCGCACGTCCAATTCGAGCGATTCGGACGCCACCACCGTGGCGCGCGCCGAGCTCGCGGACTCCGCGGTGTTCCTCAGCCAGGGCATTGCCGAGATCCAGCTGGGCCAGGAGTTCCTGCGCACCAAGGGCGGCAACGGCAACAGCTACAATGCCGGCGATACCGTCAACGCCATTGACTGGAACCGCCAGACGACCTACGCCGATTCCGTCGCCTACGTGCGTGGCCTCGCCATGCTGCGCCGCGCGGTCAAGGCCTTCCAGTACTCGAGCTACGCCGACATCCAGGCGCACTCCAAGGTGCTGCAGACCTCGAACGGCATCGTCGCCTTCCAGATCAGCGACGACAGCGGCACCTACGTGGTGATCCTCAACGCCAACAGCACCGAGACCAAGGTCTCCGGGCTCAAGGCGGGCAAATACCGCACGATCCTCGCCAACGGCAAGGTGAACGCGGCATCCACCGAGGACTTCGAGAAGCTGCCGACCTTCGAGATCGCGGCTGATGCCGATTCTGCGGATACCGCTTCGGATACCGCTGATTCCAAGGCCTCCGCCGTCGCCACCGGCCTCCTGGGCGCGTCCGTCACTGACTCCCCGCTCAAGACGCTGGCGGCGAACAACGAGGCGACAGGCTCCTACACCGCCGCCCCGCTTTCCGCCACGGTGCTCGTGACCGACCTGGTCTCCACGCCGGTCACCCTGGTGAACCCGGATCAGCCGAGCAACCCTGACCAGCCGACGACGCCGACCACCCCGACCGACAACAACGGCTCCACCACGAACGGCACGGATGCCAATGGTTCCGCCACCAACGGTGCCACGGCCGCCGAGTCCAGCAATGGCACGGCTGCTACCTCCGGCAACCTCGCCGCCACCGGCACGAGCGCTGCTGCGCTGGTGCTTGCCATGGCCGCGATCCTCATCGCAGGCATCACGGTGACGCGCAAGTCCCGCACCGTCGCCGATGGCCACGCCGCCCACCACGCCTCGCAGTGGTGAGGCTGGGCTGGCTTGGCTGGGCGGTTCTCTAACTAACTAGCCAGTCAACCAGGTGACAAAGCCCGATTGGGGCGGCAGTCCATCCGACTGCCGCCCCTTTCTTATGCCCGCCCTTACACCTGCCGATTTTATGCTTGCTAACACCTCTCGCCCCACCCAATATTCCCCACCTCATTGCACCGCCGTGCGATAGTTAATCTCATCAACGGTAAATTACGCCTTAAGCCCAAAACCTTTCCAATCCTCCCAATCGGTACATTCTCGAGTAACCTATTCAATAAGCAACGTTTGCGCAACGCCTTGCGTAGCATTAACGCACACCGCCGCAAGGGCGCGCGCATTAGCCAGGCGGAAGCCCGCCTGCGGATCGGCACAGTGGACCGCACAGTTCCCGGCCCCGCAGGCGGCGCCGCGCGACACGACAGGAGACGACAATGGCTTTCTCGACAACGTCCGACACTGAATCGCGTGATTTCAGCTCCTTTGCACAGTTGGACACCAACACGCAGCTGTTCATGATTCTTCATCAGCTCGATACGCTCACCACCGCCGGCCTGCGCCAGCGCATCCCCTCCGAGATCACCCGCCAGCTGGACGGCCTGCCGTCGAGCGCGTGCAACGTGCGCATCATCGCCTACCTGGCACGGCACGAGAACGAGGACGTGTACCAGAACGACGTGGAGCGCCATTGCGGCATCACCCGTTCCACCGCGAGCCGCGTGCTCAACATGATGGAGCGCAAGGGCCTGGTGCGCCGCGTCATCCCGACGTTCGACGCCCGCAAGCGCCAGGTGATGCTCACCGACAAGTCCCGCAAGCTCGTGCGCCAGATCGAGGAAAGCGGCGCCGGCTACTTCTCCACGCTCGCCGAAGGCATCTCCGAAGATGACATGGAGATCACGCTGCGCACGATCCAGCGCCTGCTCGACCGCTCCGAGATCGAAGCCGAGCCCCTCGACTAAGCGACCTGGACAGAGCGCTCGGTCAGTTGCCCGCCATCTTGTTGCGCATGCAACGGATGGCGGGCACTTTGATGTGCAGCCGCGCGCCTGCCAATCCAGCAGCACACATTCATGACGGCCACAGGGGCCCCGAGGGCCCGCCAGCCGACCTGCCGCACGTCATGTTCGTGTGCAGCTCGCCGTCCGGACTCATCGCTGCACACGAACATGACCACCAGGGCGTCCCGGAGGGGCGACGCCCGTAGATCAGGCCGACACCATCATGTGCAGCCCCTCCTCGGCACCCCGGCTGCACACAGATGCGGCGCCCTCACACCAACCGTGGCCCCAAGTTGGGCACATCTCTCTCTGCCCAACTTGGCATAACGGCCAGCATTCCGGGCGAATCGAAGCGAAATGCTGGCCAGAATCCCAAGTTGGGCGCATTCTCTTCTGCCCAACTTGGGGTTTCGTCACTTTGGGAGGTCAGAGCGATCCTGGGAGCCGGCGCGCTGATCAGAACTGTCGCGGCGCTTGGTATTGGTTGTTGGGTGGGAGCGGGCGGCGGCGAGACCGCGCAGAATCTGCGGATTGAGGCACAGCCAGATGACGAGCGCGATGAGTGCCACGGCAATCACCGCAACCGCCACGACGCCGCCCCATGAACGAGAGCTACCCGTCGAATCCGCCTTTTGCAAGGCTTCCCGCCCGCCGGTCAAGTCCACAACGATGAGCCTGCCAGCAGCCGCAGCATCGGCAGAATCCGAACCGCTGCTCGAGCCGCCATCTGAGCTGCCGGAACTGCCAGAGCTGCTGCCAGAACTCGCCGACCCATCCGCGGCAAGCACATAGACCTTGCCATCGGCGGCGCCAGCGGTGCCCACCACCACGCTCTTCACATCCACGGAGCCGTCCGCGGCACCCGCGCCGTCGTATGCCACAGAGCCTACCGCCACGGAGCCGCCATCCGCTTTGGCGAGGCGCACTTCAATCTGTGCGCTGCCGCCAGTCGCCGCGCTCACGCTATACATCTCCCCGCCATCGCGCGACAGGTATCCATCCGGCTCATTGAGCGCCAGCCCACGCAGTTCGGAACCAGTCGCCGTGTCGAACAGATGGCTGCCCGCGGACGTGCGCACCACGAGGCGCGATCCGTCGCCGCTCAGCGCAAACCCCAGGATGCGCGCGGCGGAATCGACGGAAAATACCTGCACGTCCTGAGTGTCAACGTTCGCCTGAAGCACGCTGTGCAGCGAGGTGCTCGGCAGATACAGCTCGGTGCCGTCGCTGCTCAGCGCCGCGAGATAGCCGACCGAGAAGGTCGCAAGGCTCGTGGCGGCTCCGGTGGAGGTGTTCACGGCGAGCAGCGCGTCGGACTGGCTGTATTGCGCGTCAAGCAGCACCGTGCCGCCATCGCCGGATGCCGCGAGCGCGGTGATCGTGCTTGGTGTGCTGCTCAGGTCAGCGCTGTTGCTGCTAGTGCCGCTGCTGGCGCTGCCACTTGAATCCGAACCGCTCGAATCCTTGCTGCCCGTCACCGTCACCGCCACATCCTGGTGCGTGCCGTCATCCACGTTCCACACTTGCAAACTCCAGCCGGTGCTCGTGCCCGAAGTGCTGGCACCCGAGGCGCTGTCATCCGAGGCGCCCGCGCCAGCGCTTGCGGCCCCGCCCTGTGCGAGGGCATAGAGCGTCTTGCCATCGCGCGCAACCGCGAAGTTCGTGGTGGTCAGATCGAGGGTCGTCACGCTGCGGTCAGCGGTGGAAATCACCGCCACGCCGCCGCTCGTCGCCACGAAGAGGCGCGAGCCGTCCTGCGACATCGCGATGCCGGAGGCGACGCCCATGCTGTCGCCGGGCAGGGTGATCACGCTCTCCACCGAGAGGTCAGCGGTACTCACCGCGCACACCGTGCTGGCGGATGACACGACGAACAACTGGCTGCCGTCCGGCGTGAGGCGCATCGTGTCGGGTTCCGCGCCCACGCACGCCGAATCGCCCAACTGCGCGGTGGTGTAGGTGGCAGCGACTTCCGCAGCGTCGGCGGGCGCCGTGTATGTGGCGCTTGCCGAGACGCTGGCGGAGTCCGAGGAATCCGAAGAATCAGATGATCCCAAGGAGCCCGAAGATCCCGAGGAGTCCGAAGAAACCGAATTCAACAGATCGGAGGCGGATCCAGACGCCGCACCGGAATCTGAAGAATCACTGGATTGTGCGGAACCTGTGGACGACGAAGCCGAGGAGGAAGCCGACGACGATACCGACGGATCAGCGAACGCCGGCGCAACTGTGCTGCCCGCCATCGCCCCTGTCAATGCGCCTGCCAATGCCAGCGCAATGATTGCCGCGGCAGCGCGGCGCAGCGCATGGCGAGGGCGCGCGGCGCATCGCGAGTGTGCAATACTGCATGATTGCGCGGCGCCGTGGGGATGCTCGGCATCACAGGTCTGCGCAAAATGGCGGGATGGCAACAATGAACTGGAATGTGAGAGATGGTCCTTCGGATTCATCGGATGTGACGTAAGCAACGGCGCTCCCTTGGTCGGCGAATTCTCAATCCATGATAAGCGCCGCCGCCCATCAAGCCGCGCATTATCCAGCCCATCACGCCGCGCGTCACCTCGTGCACTATCCACCGCCCCGCGCCATTCCAGCCAATGCCCAGCATCCACCAGACAAGCGATCAATCACATCACCGAATATCGGTGCGCAATGGTACGCAATCGTGCACAATCGTGTCATTTCAGATTTCTTACAGAATCCCCCAAATATCGCACTCATTCGGTGCACAGTCGAATCTGGCAATAACAAAGGGCATCCTGGATTCCTCCAGAATGCCCCATGCATCAGGCTTAGCGATTCGGTCCATCCCAATCATGCCGACGACTCAGCCGGCATGCTTCCGACAGGTCCTCGCACCGCCAGCTGCGCGGCACCACCACGCCGCCGCCACAGCTGCTGCCGCGCTACTTCCTGCCGAAGGTCAGGGCACGCACGATGGACACGATGCCCATCACGATGAGCGCAATCGCCACGAACATGAACAGGAACACGGTGGACTGCGCCGGCGCGGCAAGCACCACGATGCCGGCGAGAATCGAGACGAGGCCATAGACCACGGACGCGACCGGCGTGAGCGTGAAGCTGGACTGGAACAGCGACGCAATGCCGTCCACAATCCACAGCATGCCCAGCACGATGGTCACGAACACCGCCAGCGACGCACCCGCCGCCTGCGGCGCCTTGAAGATCGCGATGCCGCCCAGCACGAACAGCACGCTGCACACAATGCCCAGCGTGCGCCAGCCCGGCGGCAGAATCGGTGTCTCGATGGCGCCGACCAGGTAGATGATGGCGGCGATGATGAGCCCCACGCCCAGCAGCACGGTGACCGCCGTGAGCGTCTTGTGCGGCCAGAACAGCATCACGACGCCCAGCACGAGCTCCACGATGCCCATGACGACGCCACCGCGGCGCACCAGCTTGGCAACGCTTTCGAACAGGTCGTCATCGTCCTCGATGTGGTAGATAACGTCAGGATTGATAGGCTTCTTGTCTGACATGTCTCCTCCTCACACAACGTGTGACGCGCACAGCCTGCGCCGTGCGCCATGCATTGGCGAAACGACTTCGTTCGCCTTCACCACCATCTTATGACGGGAAGCCCGGTTGCGCGGGTAGCAAAACCGCCGTGGCGGGTCGTGTTTGGCCATGCCACGGCGGGATTATCGAGGATCAGCAAGGGGCGCCGGTCAATGGGAAGCGCTCACCGCGGGCGGGACGCCGCCACCTTCGCCGCGCGCGCCGCCAGGTCGTCGAGCCGACTGAGCTCCCGCGTGGCCTCGGCGGACGGCCGCGGGTCGAACGCGCCATAGCGGTTCTGCGCGGCTATGCGGATCAAATAGTCCGCCACGCGCGGGTTTTTGGGCAGCACCGAGCCGTGCAGGTAGGTGCCGATCACCGCGCTGCGGCGCGCGCCCTCGGTGTGGTCCGTGCCGTTGTTGCCGGTGCCGTCCTCGTCCACCACGCCCCACGGACGCGTGCCATCGCCGTGCAGGAACGTCTGCCCGGAGTGGTTCTCGTAACCCACCACGTCGCCGAACTCGTCGGTGTGGTCCACGAGGTTGCCGATCATGCGGTGCGGCTGCCCCACGGTGGTGACGTTGAGCACGCCGATGCCCGGCAAGCGCGTGCCCTCGGCGGTCTGGAAGTAGTTGCCGAACAGCTGGTACATGCCGCAGATGAGCAGCATCGGGCACCCCGCGTCCGCGAGCGCGTGCAGGTCGTCGGAGCGGCGGAACAGGTCGTCGGTGATGGTGCCCTGGCCCTGGTCCTGCCCGCCGCCGCCCAGGATCATGTCGACGCGCTCGGGCCAGGCATCGCCCTGGTTGTAATGGTGGATGACCGGCGCGTAGCCATACAGCTCGGCGCGGCGACGCACGGTGAGCACGTTGCCGGAGTCGCCGTAGATGTTCATGTCGCGCGGGTAGAGCGACACGATGTCGAGCACGCGGGGCTCGGCGGCGGTTGCCGCGGGCTTGGTGATGGCCTCAGCCGTAGGCCCGGCGACGCGTTCCGTCTGGTTCCGTGCGATTTCGCTGTCTGCAATGCTGCTCATAGTCCGGCGTCCTCCACATGCGTGAACGTCGCCACGCGCTTGCGCACGGCGAGCATGGCGGTGTAGGTGCAATAGATGTGCTTGGGTTGCGTGGGGTTGCCGGCGAGGAAGCGGGCGACCGCGCGGTCGATGTCTTCGTCGATGGAGCGCGCCTCCACGCCGTCGTAGGCGAGGCGCAGCGCCATGTCGGTGGCGCGCACGCCGGAGACCATGTCGACGCCGGTGCCGCGCAGGCTTGTGAAGTCCACGTCCCACAGCCAGCTCATGTCGCGACCGTCCGCATATTGATCGTTGATCACGATCATCGTCCCATGCCCTTCGGCGGGGAACGACGTGAGCGCAAGCCGGAAGCCCATCGGGTTCTTGACGAGGATGAGTTCGACCGGCACGCCGTTCACCTCGATGGTCTCGCCACGACCGAATGCCGGGGTGACGGCGGAAATTGCCTCGATCAGCCGGCGGTCGGCGGCATCGTCGGGCTGATTGGCTGCGGATTGTTTGGTGGCGGATTGTTTGGCTGCAGGCTGCGTGCTGGCGGGCTGCTTGACGGCATCCTGATCAGCCACACGATTATCAGCGGCACGATTATCAATCGTCCGGATTGTCGCAGACCGACCTGCCATGCCTCGCGCCAGCCGCTTCTCCTCCACGTCGTCCATCACAGCGCGCGCCACCGCCATCGCGGCGGCAGCGTTGAACAGGTTGTAGACGCCTTCGAGCTTGAGCGTGGCATCATACTGCTCGCCATCCATGCGGAACGTGGCGGAATTGCCATCCACCGCCATCAGCGTCACATCGGCGGGCAGCTGCTCCGCAGCGGAATCCGCGGCAGCCCCGGCATTGTTCGCCCCGGCCGTGCCAGCTCCGACCGTGCCGGCCCCAGCCTCGGCACCAGCCGCAGCCTCCGCCGCACCATCTTCCTTATCTCCCCGATTCTCCCGATTCTCCCCATCGCTCGCAAGCTCGCAATGCATCGAATCATCGGTGGGGAAGAACCTCCGCAGCGACTCATCCAGGCCGAAGTAGCGCACGGCAGTGCCACGCGGCGCCAGGCCTGCGAGCGCCGCAATGCGCGGATCCTCGCGGTTGAGCACGAGCGTGCCGGTCGTGGCGGCGGCAGCCTTGCCCAGCAGCCGCGCGGTGTTGTCAATCTCACCGAAACGGTCAAGCTGGTCGCGCATCACGTTGAGCAACAGCGTGTAGCGCGGCTTCACGCGGCGCACGAAGTGCACGGCATACGCTTCGTCGAGCTCCAGCACGGCGATGTCGGCGTCAAGCCGCCCGCCCATGCTCACCTTGTCGAGCAGCGCGGAGACCACGCCGCGGGTGAAGTTCGAGCCGGTGGGGTTGGTGAACACGCGCAATCCCAGCGATTCGAGCACCGAAGCGACGATGCGGGTGGTGGTGGTCTTGCCGTTCGTGCCCGAGACGAGCACCACGCCGTAGGGCAGCTGCGCGAGCGTGCGCGCCATGAAGCCCGGGTCGAGGCGCTCCACCACCTTGCCGGGGAACGCGGTGCCGCCGCCGTGGAGCCGCGCCGCCGCGCGCACTGCCTTGCCCAGCGCCGGTGTGAGCGCCTTGGGGATGAGTGCATGTGCCGCCATGTGCCGTCCTTCCTGTCGTAAAGCCTCGGCTGCAGATCACAGCCCCTGCTGGTAGTCCTGAGGCAGGTCGCGGAAGCGGGACATCGCGCCTTCGAACGCCAGCGTGAACGTGGCGGTCGGGCCGTTGCGGTGCTTTGCCATGATGATGTCCGCCTCGCCGGGCCTGTCATCCTTGTTATACACGTCGGGGCGGTTCACGAGGAACACCACGTCGGCGTCTTGCTCGATCGAGCCGGATTCACGCAAGTCGCTCAGCATAGGCGTGCGGTCGGCGCGCGCCTCCACGCCACGGTTGAGCTGCGAAAGCGCCACCACGGGGATCTCGAGCTCCTTGGCGAGCAGCTTGAGCGCGCGGGAGAACGTGGCGACCTCCTGCTGGCGGGATTCCACGGCGCTGTCGGAGCTCATGAGCTGCAGGTAATCCACCACCACAAGCTTGAGGTCGTTCGTCTGCTTCAGGCGGCGGCATTTCGCGCGGATCTCCATGAGGCTCATGTTCGGCGAATCGTCAAGGAACAGCGGCTTGTCCGCCAATTGCGATGCGCACGCGTTGAGCTGCTGCCAATGCTGCTGGGTGAGCTGGCGCGGGTCGCGCAGCATGCCGAGCGGAATGTTGGATTCCGCGGCGAGGATGCGCTGGGAAAGCTCGAGCTTGCTCATTTCCAACGAGAAGATGACGGTGGCAAGCCCGTGGTGTAGCGCGGCGGAACGGGCGAAATCCACGGCGAGCGTGGACTTGCCCATTGCCGGTCGGCCGGCGACGATGATCATCTGGCCGGGCTGCAGGCCCTGCGTCACGTCGTCGATGTCGCGGAAGCCGGTGGGCACGCCGCGGTTGATCGTGCCGTCCTGGATGTTCTGGATCGTATCGAGCGTGTCGTTCACCACGCTGCCGATCGGCATGTAGTCCTGCCGCACATGGCCCATACCCACTTGGTACATCTGGGCTTGCGCGAGGTTCACGATGTCTTCGGCGCTGCGGCCGCCCGCGTCGTAGCCGAGCTGGGCGATCTGCGTGCCCGCCATGATGACGCGGCGCAGCACCGCCTGCTGGTGGATGATCTCAGCGTAGTTGACCGCGTTGGCGGCGGTGGGCACCGTGTCGGCAAGCTGGGCAAGGTAATCCGAGCCGCCGATCTTCTCCAATTGCCCGCGCTTGTGCAGCTCGTTCGCCACCACGATGGTGTCGACCGGCTCCGAGTTGGAGAACAGCGTGATGATGGCCTCGTAGACGATCTGGTTGCGCGGCTGGTAGAAGTCCTGTGGGTCCAGGATCTCGCTGATTTCGCCGATGGCGTCCTTGCTCAGCAGCATGCCGCCCAGGGCGGCGGCCTCCGCCTGGTCGTCGTGCGGCGGCACCCGGTCGAACAGCGCGGCGTTCTGGTCGCCGCCCTGTGCGCCGTTCGCCGACCGCGAGTAGTTCGAATTGCTGCGCGAACCGCCCCGCGGGCCATTGGCGGGGGTCATGGGGCCGGGTTCATCCATCGGCGGGAAATCTTGGGAACTCATACCCCCGATTCTAACGGCGGCGTCATCCGCCACGCGGCGTTCCGCGCCCAGCTGACCATCTCCGCCCACCCTTCCCAACCCGATCCAAGAGGCGCCGAAGACGGACGATAGACCGGCCCAAATCCGCCCGCTACCGGCCGGCTTCGGCGCGCCCATAATCCGGGGCCGAAGACGGAGGCTGAACCGG
>JAQXZM010000032.1 GCA_029227215.1 Bifidobacteriaceae bacterium
CCTGTTTTTTATTCCCGGTTCCGGACGGACTCCATACCGGCCGAATCTCCGCGACTGGCCAGAACCCCCAGCCGGGCAGAACCGACCGCGCCCAACTTACGGTTCCAGCCAGCATTCCAAGTAAATCTGAGCAAAATGATGGCCAGAACCCCAAGCTGCGCGGAATTGTGCCCGCCCAGCTTGGGGTTCTGGTCCCTGCCATGCTGCATGGCAACCGCACCGCGGGCGACGAAGCGAAAATCAGCTGCCGTAGAGGCGGTAGTGGAGCTCGATGTCGCAGTAGTTGCTTTCGTACTGCACACCATTGCCGCGGAACATCACGGTACCCTCGGTGTCGCGCGAAGCGGCGGGGATGCGATCCGGGTTCGGCTTGCGCTTCACAGAGCCATCACGCGAGTCATACACATAGAAGTGATCGAGCGAATTCTTGTTGGTGCCGTAGATGCGGTAGTTCTGCACGGTCGTGGTGCCATCGGCGGCCGTCGTATGCCCGCCACCCACTGTGCTGGGGGCAAGCGGCACGCCGTTCTCGTCCACCGTGTTGTTGGCAAGCGTGTAGCACAGCGACACGTCGGGCGACAGGCTCACTTCCACATCCGAGGTGTCGCCAAGGGCGGCGGAATGCTGGAAATCGCGCAGCACATAGGTACGCTTGTAGCTTTTTGCGGATTTCGTAAAGCTGGGCGGCACATCCCCGCCGGATGCGTTGATATAGGTGGTGATGGAGTTCTGCGCATGTTTGACGTCGAGCTGCGCCACCATGTCCCACGCGGCGCGCTGCACGCCCATGAACACCGGCACCGAAATCGCCGCCATGATGCACCCGATGATCACCGCAGCAAGAAGCTGCGCCACTGTGATGCCGGATTCCCCGCGATGCCACATTCGCAAGGTCCTGTAGACACAGCGCATGAATCCCCCTCTGAGAGACATCCGGCAACCCGGTGGCATGTGGAGTCCCTGGCGCGGATGTGAATGCCGATGCGCCGGTCATGCCTAAGACTTCAACCTTTCGCAATCATCTTACACCGCGCCGTACCAGCGCAGTGCCACGTCGTGCCACCCGCCTCATTACAATCCCCGCAATATTTCCGGCGGGATAATTACTGTGAAAGCACTGTTGGAAGGCACCGCATGAACGCTTTGATCACGCCATTCTCGTTCCTGCTCATCATCATCGCAGGCTACCTGTTCAAACGTGCCGGCTGGTTCCGGGACCGCGACTACCGCATCATCCAACGTGCGGTGTTCGATATAACGATTCCCTGTGTGCTCATCAACAGCTTCGTCACGAGCGAGCATGATACCTCGCTGCTCATCATCACAGGGTTCTCGTTCCTGTGCAGCATCATCCCGCTCATCATCATGTACCTCGTCACCTGGCGACGGCCGGTGGAGGAACGCGCGTTCGAGATGCTCAACGTGACCGGCTTCAACTCGGGCAACTTCTGTCTGCCGGTGACGCAGGCGTATTACGGCTCCAGCGCCGTGGTGGACGCGATGATGTTCGACATCGGCAATTCCGCCGTGATCTCAAGCTTCATGAACGTGTTCACCACCGGCATGCTGCACATCGACCCGTCGAAGCCCCTCAGCGAGCAAACGCACACGCCGGGCGTCACGGTGCTGCCCTACACACCGCCCACCGACCCGCAGGCGCGGCGGCTCCAGCGGCGCGCCTCGGCGCGGCGCGCGGTGAAAAGCCTGTTCAGCTCGCTGCCGTTCGACATCTACATGGTGCTCATCGTGCTCATGCTCGCGCATGTGGACCTGCCCCAGTGGCTTGCGCAGGTCACGCAACCGGGGGCGAATGCGAACAGCTTCTGCTCGATGCTCATGGTGGGCATGCTCATGGAGCTGCCGAATGACTGGCGCGAGGTGCGCACCGTGGGCAAGGTGATCGGCTGGCGCCTGGGGCTCGAGGCGCTGTGCGCGGCGGCGGCGTGGTTCCTGCTGCCGTTCGATGTACAGACGCGCAAGATCATCATGATGATGTGCCTGTCGCCCAGCACGATCTTCGGCACGATGTTCACCGACCGCGTGCTCGGCAACGCGCAGCTCGCCGGCTTCACGCTGTCGGTCACGGCTGTGATCTCGCTCGTCTGTACGAGCGCCGTGTACATGCTCGTGTAGCGAAATTTGTGTAGTGAGGGCCGGCGCAGCGGGCAGATCCCAGCACGGCGAGCAGATCTGAGCGCAACGCCGTTCGGCACAGCTTCTCCGCGCGATGCCTGAGTGCAGTGCCCCGCGCGGCACCTCACCATCGGGCTTCAGCGCTTCAGTGCAGCAGCAGGTCTTCGATGATCGGCACCATCGCGCGGATCGCACGGCCGCGGTGCGAGATCGCGTTCTTCTCGGCGGGCGTCATGTCGGCGGACGTGAGCAGCTGCTCGGCGGGCTCGTCATCGGCCACCTCGGTGAATTCCAGTGCACCGGGTTCCACGGACTCGGCGCCGCGGATCGGCTGCTCATTAGGCACGAAGAGCGGATCGTAGCCGAATCCGTTCGTGCCATGCGGCGCGTGGAGCAGGCGGCCGGGCATCACGCCCTGCACGGTGCGCTCCTCGAAGCCGCCATCCGCCAGCGGCACCACGAGCGCCATGCAGCACACGAAGCGCGCACCACGGTGGGCATCCGGGATGTCTTCCATCTGGGCGAGCAGCAGGCGGTTGTTCGCCGCATCGTCGCCATGCTTGCCGGCCCAGCGGGCGGAGAGGATGCCGGGCGCGCCGCCCATCACGTCCACGATGAGACCGGAATCGTCGGCGAGCGCCGGGCTGCCGGTGCGCCGCGCCACGTCACGCGCCTTGATGAGCGCGTTCTCTTCGAAGCTCACGCCGTCCTCCACCGGGTCGGGCAGGCCGAGCGAGCCGGCGGTCACGATGTCGAAGCGGCTCGCCTCGTCGCCCAGGCGCTGGGCGAGCACGGCGCGAATCTCGGTGAGCTTGCCTTCGTTGTGCGTGGCAACGATGAGGCGAATGGGCGCGGGGTTCGACGCAGGGGCGGACGCAGCGGCACTAGTCGCGGTGCTGGATGCAGGGGTGGTGTTGGTCATGTCGGTGTTCTCCAAGCTCTGATGGATGTTTTGTGGGAAGGGCAGTTCCGCTCGAACAGGCGGTCCTGTTCGAGCAATCAGTCCTGCTCGAGCGCTCAGTCCTGCTCGAGTGCTTCCTTCTGGATGCGCTGCAGCTCGCGGTTGCCCTTCTCGGCGAGGTCGAGCAGCGTGTTGAGCTCCGCGCGGGAGTAGGGCTTGCCTTCGGCGGTGCCCTGGATCTCCACGAACTCGCCCGCACCGGTCATCGCCACGTTCATGTCGGTCATCGCGCGGGAATCCTCAGGGTACGGCAGGTCGAGCATCGGCACGCCGTCGATGATGCCCACGGAGATCGCGGAGACCTGGTCGCGCAGCACGTCGGCGCCCGCGCGGATGAGCTTGTGCTTCTTCGCCCATGCCACGGCGTCCGCGAGCGCCACCCAGGCGCCGGTGATGGACGCAGTGCGGGTGCCGCCGTCTGCCTGGAGCACGTCGCAATCGATCTGGATCTGGTTCTCGCCCAGCGCCTTCATGTCCACCACGCCGCGCAGGCAACGGCCGATGAGGCGGCTGATCTCATGCGTGCGGCCACCGATCTTGCCCTTGACGGACTCACGGTCGGTGCGCTCGGCGGTGGCGCGGGGCAGCATCGCGTATTCGGCGGTCACCCAGCCCAGGCCGGAGTCGCGACGCCAGCGGGGCACGCCCTCGGTGAACGTAGCGGTGCACATGACGCGCGTGTTGCCGCTGCAGATGAGCACCGAACCCTCGGGCACGTCCGTCCAATGGCGCTGGATCGTGACCGGGCGGATCTGGTCCACGGTGCGCCCGTCACCGCGAATAATCTTGACGCCTGCCTGCTGGGACGCCGATGCTTGCTGGGAAGCTGCTTGTGCTGTGCTGTCTGCCACGATGGCCTCGTTCCTTGATATGCGCGTTCATATGCGCGTTCTTGATATGCGCGTTCTTGCGTGAATGTGCATGAATTCCTGAATTCATCGTAATACAGGGGTTGCCGGCGACATCAGGATGGGGAGAGCCCGCCGCCAAGCAATCAACTCAGACAACCGTCAAAGATCATCCGCTATCGTCCGTATGCCCCCACAGCCGGCATCATCCCATCGCCGAAGCGTCGGGCAAGCCTATTAATGTGCCGCACCATGACCACAACCAATTCCACAACAACGACACACACCATGAAACCCGCCGCGCCCAGCCGGTACGTCGCCGGCGTCTACCGGCTCGTGCTCGCGTTCTTCTGCATCGCCGGCACCAGCGAGACCTGGACGTTCCGCAAGCCTGCGAATTTCGTGTATTTCACGCACCAGACCAACATGCTGCTCGGCATCGTGATGCTGTGGGCTGCCATCGCGTCGTTCCGCGGCACCAAGCAACCGCCGGCATGGCTCAAGGGCATGCTCACGCTCAACATCCTCATCACCGGGCTCGTGGCGGGGCTCATCCTGCCGCCGAGCGACCCGTCGACGTTCGTGTACCTGCCGTTCCTGCCGGGCATCCCGCTCGTGCGCATGGTGCATGTGATCGCGCCGATCATGGCGGGGATCGACTTCCTTGTGTTCGACGAGCACCGCCGCTACAAGTGGTCGTATGCGTTCTGGTGGCTGTTGTACTTCCCCATCTACCTCGCGTTCGTGCTCATCCGCGCGCAGATCTGGCCGCATTCCGGCCCGGAAGCGGGCAGCAACCCCTACCCTTACCCCTTCGTGAACCTCCCTCAGATTGGCTGGGCGGGCCTGGGCAAGAACATCGTGATCTACATGAGTGCGTTCTGCCTCGCCGGCCTGCTGCTGTGCCTCATCGACCATCTGCTGCCCCGCTACACGCCGCTCACCGGCTGTGCGCCCAGCGATGAACTTCACGGTGCTGGGCTTCAGAGCGATGAGCAGCAGGGCAATGGCCGCGGCGAGAAAGCAGCCGAGGATTCGCGGGATTCTCACGCGGCACAATCATCGACGGCACAATCATCGACGGCTCAATCATCGAATCGTCGCTGATTGCCGCTTCGGAACAATCCACAAGCAATCACACGAAAATACACCGCCACCGCAGAATTCCGCTGACTTTCTGCTGACGAAACGCCGAATGCGCCGTACAATTGCCGCAGACGCACCGATGTCGGTTCGCCGGCGCTGGTGTATCGCTGATGTTTCGCAGGCTTTCGATAATTCAATAATCAGGAAGCCAAGAAATCAGAAGCTTGCGAATCGAAAACCGCAGATTACAACCCTTGAAGCTCAGCAAGCTCAGTAATCAGAAAGCAAGGTTGGGAACATGGCCATGGATTACTTCGATTTCAGCCCGGCGATGATGACCGACATGTACGAGTACACGATGCTTGACGCCGCGCTGCGCGACGGCACCGCATCGCGCCAGTGCGTGTTCGAGGTCTTCACCCGCTACCTGCCGCTGCGCCGCCGTTACGGCGTGGTCGCCGGCCTGGGGCGCATCCTCGAGTACCTCAAGGATTTCAAACCGAACGAATCGGACCTGAAGTATCTGCACGACAACCACATCGTCTCGGACGAGTGCATCGACTGGCTGCGCAACTACAAGTTCCATGGCTCCATCTGGGCGTACCGCGAAGGCGAGATGTTCTTCCCCAACTCCCCGATCCTGCAAGTCGAGGGCTCGTTCGGCGAGTGCGTGCTGCTCGAGACGCTGCTGCTCTCGGTGCTCAACTATGATTCCGCGATCGCCACCGCTGCCAGCCGCATCACGTCCGCCGCGGGCGACCGCCCGTGCATGGACATGGGCGGCAGGCGCATCCACGAGTGGGCGGCGATCGCTGCGTCGCGCGCCGCGATCGTGGGCGGGTTCGCCGGCACCGCGAACCTCGCCGCCGCCAAGAAGTACGGCTTGAAGTGCATCGGCACCGCAGCGCACTGCTTCACGCTCGTGCACGACACGGAGCGCGATGCGTTCGTCAGCCAGATCGCTGCACTCGGCAAGGGCACCACGGTGCTCACCGACACCTACAACATCGAGGAGGCCATCCGCACCGCCGTGGAGGTGGCGGGGCCGGAGCTCGGCGGCATCCGCATCGATTCGGGCGATCTGGCGACGATGGCGCAGCGGGCGCGCAAGCAGCTGGATTCGCTCGGCGCCACGCACACCACGATCACCGTGACCAACGACCTCGACGAGTATTCGATTGCCGCGCTGGCGACCGCGCCGGTGGATTCCTATGGCGTGGGCACGCGCCTGGTGACCGGCTCCGGCTGCGCCACCTGCAACATGGTCTACAAGCTTGTGGAACGCGAGAACGCCGCTGGGCAGATGGCGCCGGTGGCGAAGAAGTCCTTTGGCAAGGCGACGACCGGCTGGCGCAAGCGCGCGCTGCGCTCCTACCAGTACGGCCTGGCGCAAGGCGAGCTGGTGCTCGCGGGCAGCCAGGAAGCGCTCGATGCATGGACGGCGCCCGCCGAGTATGGCGACACGAAGGACCTGCTCATCTGCGCGGTGGATCACGGCGACGTGGACGAGTCCCTCATGACGCGCGATGCGCTGTTCGCCGCGCGCGACTATCACAAGGCCGAGCTCGCCGAGCTGCCGATCAGCGCGCTGTCGCTGTCGGAGGGCGATCCGGCGATCAACACCGAGACCGTGAACATCTAGGCACGCCGGGCGGCGCAGGGCGCTGAGGCGGCGCTGCGTATCGGGCGTAGGAGTGCGCAAGCCCGCAGGCATTGTGGCACCCGGGCCGTGCCCGGCATGTGCCACAATGCCTGATTCTGCCCTCGCATTTCAGATCATCAGAGATATTGGTCTCGAAATTCGTGTCAAAACCTCTGACAATGCGCCAATCAGGTGTCGAAACGTCTGACAATCCAAAATCGAGAAAACCGTCAGAGATTCCAGCACCGGGCAACGTCGTGCAGACGCCGAACCCGTGCCGGAACCCCTGACGGTTTTCTCATTCTGTGCCGTTGGCTTCTGGGCGCAGATCCTAGATGGCTCTCAATCCAGCGGTCTCATATTTCATGGACGCTCAGTTGTTCCAATGGATGTTCAATGTCACCTGGTCACTGTCACATGGGCACTCAGTGAACTTACCCGCCACCCAGTGGCCCATGTTCCACGTTCAATCACCGAGGTCAGTGGCCCATGTTCTTCATCTGTTCGTAGATGCGCTGGCACTCCGGGCACACCGGGTATTTGCTCGCATCGTGCTTGGGCACCCACTTCTTGCCGCACAGCGCCACCACCGGTCGACCCGTGAGACGGGATTCAAGCACCTTGTCTTTCGCAACGTAGTGGGCGAAGCGATCGGAATCGCCATCGTCGGTGCTGTGCTTGATCTTGGTCTCAGTGTCAGGGCGCTCGAGCGTGGCGGTGCTGCCGCCCTGGGAATGAGACGGAGCCGATGCCGCGTCATCCATAGCATGTGCGCTGCCATATGCGCTGCCGGTCATGGCAACGGCGCTGCCGGCAAGCGATGTGGCACCGGCAGATCGCGCTGAATAATACAAAGAATCTGCTGTCATGATTCCATGATATGCCCGCTTCGCCGCAAAAGTGAAGAGACGCGCGGCGCACCGGACCCCCCCCGTAACTTCCCCAATCGGCGCCCCAGAAATCCCGCGCCGATGGCGGACGTTAGGGCGGATGAATCGGCTGCAGGTCGTCGAGTAGCCCGTCGGGTAGGCTGGAGGCATGACAATCGCCGTATGCCCCGGATCCTACGACCCCGTTACTTCTGGTCACCTCGACGTCATCGAACGGTGCACCAAGCTCTTCGACCAAGTGCACGTGGTCGTGGCGGTCAACGGCGCCAAACGCCCGCTGTTTTCCACCGACGAACGCACCGCGATGCTGCGGCGCGCACTCGATGACGACGGTTTCACCAACGTCATCGTCGCCAGCTGGACCGGCCTCATCACCGAATATTGCACGAAGGTAGGCGCCACAGTGCTCGTCAAGGGCCTACGGCAGAACGGCGATTACGAGGCGGAGCTGGGCATGGCACTCGTCAACCGCAAGCTCAGCGGCGTCGAGACGATGTTCCTGCCCGCCGATCCGGTGAAGGAGCACATCTCCAGCTCGATCGTGAAGGACGTGGCGCGGCATGGCGGCGACGTGACCGGCATGGTGCCCGATTCGGTGGTCCCGCTGCTACAACGCGCCGTGGAGCTTGATTCCGCGCAGTGATTGCACGCGCGGCGGATTCCGGTCCGGCCGGTCCGCCATCCGTCGTTTCGCCGTGCGCCAAATCGCCGGAATCGCGCTCGAAGACCGCAACAGGCGCAATAATAGAGAGCAGCACAGCAACGCGACGTGCCGCACCCTCAACGCATGCACGGCAGCATGATCGCAAGCCATCCGGCTTGGCGGCGCAGGCACCGGCCGCGTAGACACTCGTAGAACCGCAATCAGGTAAGGAGCCGCACATGAGCGACGCGATTGACGACAACAGCACCACCGACGCGGCGCAGGATGACGCGGCACGGAACGATGCAGCGCGGTCCGACGCCAGGCAGGGCGGCACAGCGCAGGGCGGCACGTCCGCCAGCGAGCGCGCGGGCAAGGACGGCGATGACGCCACCCAGGCTGCGCGCAGTTCGCAGGATTCCGGCGCGGCTGGCGATGACGTGGAGACCGAGGCGTTTGAGCTCAACCCCACCACCGGCGAGCAGGAGGTGCTGGATTCCTACACCGCGCCGGATGATGACGCCGAGATGGACGGTGGTGCAATGGACCTGAGCGTCGGCGCTAATTCCGAGGATGCTGATTCCGAGGATGCGGATTCCGACGACGCGGATGATTCGGCAGATGCCCACGATGCAGAGGATTCGGATGGCGCCGGCAGCGGTTCCGCAAAATCGCGCGGCGGCGTGCATCTCACCGATTACGTTGCGCAAGACAACGAATCCCGCTCCCGCGGCGCAGGTTCCTATGATCCGCAGGATTACGATGCCGATGGCGCCGAGGACGAGGAATCCGAGCAAGACGCGGAATACCAGTCGATGCGCAACCAGTTCAGCACGGCGTTCGACCTCATCGACGACCTCATCGACGAGGTGAACAAGGCGCCGGGCGGCGTGTTCAACCGCGACATGGCGCGCATCAACCGCACGAACCTGGTGGACGAGCTGACGAACCTCAAGAAGCTGCTGCCGGTGCAGCTGTCGCACGCGTCCAACCTCATGCGCCAGGCGAACTACCGCCTGGACGACGCGCAGACCGAGGCGAATTCCATCGTGTCGGATGCCAAGGCGAAGGCCGCGAAGATCATCAGCGCCGCCGAGGACCGCGCGGAATTCCTGGCGGGTCAGGAGAACGTGGTGGCGATCGCCAACGACAAGGCGCGTGCCATCATGAGCAAGGCGCAGGAGAAGGCCGACAAGCTCACGATCGGCGCCGACCAGTATTGCGAGGATGTGATGGGCGAGCTTGCCAAGCAGCTGCAGCACGTCTCGGCGAGCGTGAACGAAGGCATCCGCGTGATCGGCGAGCGCAAGGCCGCCGCGCAGGGCAGCCTGGAAGAGCTCAACGCGCAGCTTGCGCAAGGCGACGAGCAGGAGTGAAAAGCACGGATTGCGAGGCAGAAGCCAGCAATCCGTCGATCAGTCGGGCCGATCGATTGGACCGATCAGGCCGATTACATCATCAAGCCGACCGCATCAATCACATCAATCAGATTGAAGCAAGGCAGAAGGAAGGCACAACATGGCACAGCATCCCAGTGAATCCCCGTGGGCCATCCCCGTGGCGCAGGTGGGCAGGCGGCCCGGCCTCACGCAGGACGTGAACGCCGTGATGCCCGCGCCCACCGGCATCGGCGACGATTTCTTCGGCGTGCCGCAAGGCTCCGACGTGCACGTTCAGGGTCGCATTGACTCTTTGGTGGACGGTCTGCTCATCAGCGGCACCGCCACCGCGTTCGTCAAGGGTCAGTGCGGGCGCTGCCTCACCACGCTCGATCAGGATTGGCCGGTGCAGTTCACCGCGTATTTCCCCTACGAGGCGCCCGAGGCGGACGACCCATTCGGCGACGAGGACATCGACGCCGAGGACGACGAGGGCGAAGACACCTATCCGCTCGCCGAAAACGGCACGATCATGGACCTCGAGTCGCTGCTGCGCGATTACCTGGTGGAATCGTTGCCCGCGCAGCCGCTGTGCAAGCCGAATTGCCGCGGCCTGTGCCCCGAGTGCGGCATCGACCTCAACGAGAATCCCGACCACACCCACGAGAAGCACGATATCCGCTGGGCCGAGCTCGAAGCCTTCAAGCAGCAACTCGAACAGCAGGATGGCGAGGGTGGCGACGCTGAGAGCGCCGACTAATTCTCGCCCAACTTACGGTTTCGGCCACTATTCCGGCCTGATTCCTTGCAAATGCTGGCCGCAACCCCAAGCTGATCAGAGGAATTCCCGCCCAACTTGGCATTGCATACAACATTTCGGATGATTCCTGGCCCAATGCCGGCCGGAATGCCAAGCTGGGCGGAAGGCGAATCGCCCAACTTATGGTTGCGGCCAGTTGGCTGATGCCTAGGCAGTTGGCTGATGCCCAGGCAGTTGGCTGATGCCCGAGCAGATGGCATCGATGCCCGGGATGTGCGCAAACGTCTGCACGGATGCTGCGCCGAATAGCCGAGCATAGGTTTACGACGCTCTCCGCCCGTTGAGCTGCCGCATCGTGCCGTACAGACGTTCGCGAACGTATGCACGGTCATCGGCCGGCGCACCGGCGCAGAGGTTTCCGCACTCCGCACACGCGAGTGGCGATTTTCTGGGGGTGTGGTATACTCCATAAGGCTTAAGCTCCAACAATTCGAATTGAGGAAACACTATGGCACTGCCTAAGTACAAGATGTCGCGCGCGAACACGCATACGCGTCGTTCCACCTGGAAGGCAACCGCTACCGCAACGGTGGCTTGCCCGAGCTGCGGAGCTCCGAAGCTCCCCCACACCGTTTGCCCGAACTGCGGCGCTTACCGCGGTCGTAACTATCCGGCGGCTGTGGATTCTCGCCTTGCCGAGTAGCAACATTCAAAAGCCCTGCCATCGACGGGTGGCGGGGCTTTTCTTTTTGCCGGTTGCACAATTTCAGGTGCATACTTCACGATTGATGAATCCGTTTGATTGGCGAATGCATCAATCAGACCTCGTGCCGCAGCACAAGGCAATGGAGTGCACCGCGGCATGAGGCAGCACGATTGGGACATCACCACACTTGGGGCAATCCCGAAGCAATCTTTGGAGACACTGGAGAGCGAAGAATGGCATATCACAAGATTTCCGACAATCTCATGGTCGAGCTCCCGCCGGCAACGCACGAGCTGTTCCGTGAGCTGGGCAACACGATCAGCCCGGATCTGCTCGTCACCGCGCTCACGCATCGGTCGTTCGCCAACGAGAACCCCGGCACGCACAATTACGAGCGTCTCGAGTTCCTCGGCGATGCCGTGCTCGAGCTCGTGGTGACCGAGACGCTGTTCAAGCGCCATCCTGACTTCACCGAGGGGCAGATGGCGAAGATCCGCGCGGCGGCGGTATCGGAGGAGGCGCTGTCCGCAATCGCCCGCGAGCGCCTGCACATCCAGCCGTTCATTCTGCTGGGGCATGGCGAGATGGACGGCGGCGGCGCGAACAAGCCCTCGATCCAGTGTGACATCGTGGAGTCGCTCATCGGCGCGGTGTTCGTGGAGCACGGCATCGACGGCGCGCGCCAGACCGTGCACCGGCTCATCGACGAGACCCTGAAGAAGACCGCACAGAGCGGTCCGGCGCTCGATTGGAAGACGTCCATCACTGTGAAGGCCCACGAGATGGGCCTGGGCGAGGTGACGTACCGCATGGAGGTCTCCGGCCCGCAGGAGAAGCCGGTGTTCACCGCACATGCATTCGTGGGCGACGCCACCGAGGCAATCGCGACCGCCACCGGTCCCACCAAGCGCAAGGCGCAGCTCGCCGCCGCCGAGATCGGCTGGAAGAAGCTCGACAAGCGCGAGAAAGCGAATTCAAAGGCCGCGGCCCAGCCCGAAGTCTAGCGCGGGGCGGCGCAGCCCTCCCGCCGCGCCGAACTTGGGGTTGTGGCCAGCATTTCGACCTTACCAACCGCGGAATAATGGCCGATATGCCAAGCTCGCGGGAAAACCAGACCGCCAACTTGGGGTAATGGCCGGCATTCCGGCCTTGCCAACCGCGAAATGCTGGCCGATATGCCAAGTTCGCGGAAGGAAAATCCGCCATCCGCCGAATGTGTTCGCGAACGCTGACAGGTGTGCACAGCATGGTGCGCGACACGCTAATATGTTGAGTACAACGCCCAGCCAGAAGCCGGGCACAAGACTTTCCCGCGCATGCGTCTGGCACGAAGCGATGCAGGGCGCGGCAGTCGGCGTGATGTGCAGTGCGCGCCGTGCGCTTACAGGCGCCTCGCAGTGCACGTCATGTCAGGAAAAGGTCTGCATGCGCAACCGTCATGCGTCAGCGTGATTGGCCGCCCGACACAACCGGATGTGCACACATATGGTTGCTCAACGCAATCGTTTGCGTATTCCTATCTGTGCATATGCCCCATGATGCCGCGGCCATGTAACCGCGCATGTAACCGTGTGATTGCACGATGATTGCATGATGCGCGATCGAGCGCCGCATGAAGCCATGCGCAGGCAGACCCGCGAGAGCAAGCTAGAAGCACCTTGCGCCGCACGCCAAGGTCAGGCCCACGGACGAATCGCCACAGGCTCGAGCCGAGCGCAACGCGCATACAAGCCATTTGAGAGGACGATATGGCTAAGCCCACTCCATTGCAGGCATTCAACGGTGTCCCGAAGGGAACCGACAAAGTTGATAGCGCCGACAGCACGAAGACCGTCGGCGAGAAGATGACCGGCGCACAGGCACTGGTCCGTGCGCTGGAGGATCTGGGCGTCAAGGATGTCTTCGGCATTCCTGGCGGTGCCATTCTGCCGGTGTACGACGCCATCAAGGCCGACACCAAGTTCCGCTTCGTGCTCGCACGCCACGAGCAGGCGGCAGGCCACGCAGCCGAGGGCTACGCGGTGGCGACCGGCCGCTGCGGCGTGTGCATCGTGACGTCCGGCCCGGCGGCGACGAACCTCGTGACCGCGCTGGCGGACGCAAACATGGACTCCATCCCGATGGTGGCGATCACCGGCCAGGTGGGCGTCAACGCCATCGGCACCGATGCGTTCCAGGAAGCCGACACCGTAGGCATCACCTACCCGGTCACCAAGCACTCCTACCTCGTGACCGATGCCAAGGACGTGCCGCGCGTGGTGGCCGAGGCCTATTACATCGCCACGACCGGCCGCCCCGGCCCCGTGCTCATCGACCTGACCAAGACCGCGCAGACCGGCATGATGGAATACACCTGGCCGCAGAAGCTGCTGCTCCCCGGCTACGCACCCACCACCAAGGCGCACGGCCGCATGCTCGAGAACGCGGCGAAGCTCATCACGCAGTCGTTCCGCCCGGTGCTTTACGTGGGCGGCGGCGCCACGCGTTCGCACGCCTCCAAGCAGGTCAAGGCCCTCGCGGACCTCATGAACGCCCCGGTGGTCACCACACTCAACGCGCGCGGCATCATCCCGGATTCCGACCCCAAGTGCCTGGGCATGCTCGGCATGCACGGCACCATCGCCGCCACGGGCGCGGTGCAGCGCTGCGACCTGCTCATCGCGATCGGCGCCCGCTTCGATGACCGCGTGACCGGCAAGCTCGCGAGCTTCGCCCCCACCGCGCGCGTGATCCACATCGACATCGACCCCGCGGAGATCGGCAAGAACCGCGCCGTGGACGTGCCGATCGTGGGCGACGTGGCGACCGTGCTCGATGACCTCATCCCCGTGCTGCGCACCGAGCAACAGAAGAGCGGCACGCACGACCTCGCGCCGTGGTGGAAGGCCCTCAACGACCTGCGCACCAACTACCCCACCACCTACGACCGCCCCGAGGACCAGCCGACCGACGGCACGCTCTCGCCGCAGTGGGTGGTCTCGCAGCTGAGCAAGGCCGCCGACCCCAACACGATCTGGGTGTCCGGCGTGGGCCAGCACCAGATGTGGGCGAGCCAGCTCGTGGACTTCGAGAAGCCGAACTCCTGGATCTCCTCCGGCGGCTCCGGCACGATGGGCTACGGCCTGCCCGCGGCGCTCGGCGCCGAGGTCGGTTCGCAGCGCGACTTCGACGGCAAGCGCCCGGTGTGGCTCATCGACGGCGACGGCAGCTTCCAGATGACGAGCGAGGAGCTCGCCGCCTCCACGCTGGACGGCGTGCCGATCAAGATCGCCATCCTCAACAATTCCGTCTACGGCATGGTGCGCCAGTGGCAGACGCTGTTCTACGGCAAGCACTACTCCGCCACGATCCTGCACGATGGCGAGCCGGATGCCGACGAGACGCCGGGCGAATCCGGCTACGTGAACATCCCGGACTTCGTCAAGCTCGCCGAGGCCTACGGCTGCCTTGGCCTGCGCGCCACCACCGAACAGGAGGCGCTCGACGCCATCAAGAAGGCGAACGAGACGAACGACCGCACGGTGCTCATCGACTTCCGCGTGTGGCAGGACGCCATGGTGTGGCCGATGGTGCCCGCCGGTGCGTCCAACGACTCCGTGGCGTACCGCAAGGACGTGCATCCGCTTGACAATTCCCAGCAGGCCGGCGACGCGACGCTGTCGGCGGAGGGCTTCTGATTCCGCGAGGCCTGCTGGCTTGCGGCTGGCTGCTGGCTTGCCGCTGGCTGCTGGCTTGCCGCTGGCCGGCTTGCTGCTTGCCGCTCATTCGTGATTAGTGAATTTTTGAGGAGAATTAGACAATGGCTACTTACCCCGCATCGCAACCCGGTGCCCAGCGTCATACGCTGTCCGTGCTTGTGGAGAACCGCCCTGGCGTGCTCGCCCGCGTCTCCGGACTGTTCGCGCGTCGTTCGTTCAACATCGACTCGCTGACCGTCTCCCCCACCGAGCGCAAGGACATCTCGCGCATCACGGTGACCGCGCACGTGGACCAGGCACCGCTCGAGCAGATCATCAAGCAGCTCAACAAGCTGCTGCATGTGCTCAAGATCGTGGAGCTCGACCCCACCACCACCGTGGAGCGCGAGCTCGTGCTCATCAAGGTGAGCGCCAACGCGCAGAACCGCTCCGACGTGCTTGAGCTGGTGCGCATGTTCCGCGCCCATGTGGTGGACGTGAACACCGAGACGCTCACCATCGAGTCCACTGGCTCGCAAGACAAGATCGACGCCTTCATGAACCTGCTCGAGCATTATGGCATCGTGGAGCTCGTGCGCTCCGGCGCCGTCGCCGTGACGCGCGGCCCGAAGGCGCTGAGCGACAAGGTGATCGGCTCCGAGATCACCCAGCGCTAGCGCACCGCGCGGCCGGCGCACGGCGCAGCGCAGCGCGGCCTGAAGCCGCCCAACTTGGGGTTCTGTACAGCATTTTGGCGTGAATCAAGCACAATGCTGGCCCAAACCCCAAGCTGGGCGGCTTTCTTTCTGCCCAGCTATCTCCAGCGTGTCGCAAACCCCTGCACCAATGCACCGTCCACCATCGATGCAGAGGTTTGCGTGCCTTGCATCACCCGGAATAATCACTACGATTTGCCTAACGTTTCGCAAACCTCTGTACCGGTGTGCTGTGGGACTGCAGTGCAGAGGTTTACGCATCTTGCTATGCCCACAGACATTCCTCAACGTCTTCTTGCGTTCGCAAACCCATGCATCATTGCGCCGCTCGTTGCCGGTGCATAGGTTCGCGCATCTCTCTCCTCCCCTTGTTTCGTCTCGCCCCCGCAGGGTGTCGCAAACCCCTGCACCGCGCGATTGCTCCACCATGCCGCAGACATGCCTGCACCTGATTGATGGGAATTCTTCTGCCCGCCGCTATTCAACGTATTGCGAATATTCGACACACTGCAAGATCTCGCATCATCACCATCTTGTGCTGCTGTTTGTATTGCATCTCCAATTCATCACGGCTGAATCGATCCCAAAATGGCAACACGCCACAAAGCGGTTGTGCACCCCGCTTGATAAAATGTTTAGCAACGCTTCGAGTTACGAGGCATCACAATTCCATTCCCATCAATTTCGTTGGCATCTTTCTCATTTGCCAGCACAAGTCGAAACTTGGCATCAGCATTCCTGCGCATTGCGCATCCATTGCCACGCCAACAGGGGATTCGACAGACCGTATCGTTTCCGGACGACCAGTCACAGACAACCAATAACCGCTCCGTTCACAGTCGACTGCTTGATGGCAAATCCACGCGGTGCGCTCATCAGGCACATAGCGCGCACCGACCTGCAAGCCCGCCAAAGTATCGAACCCCTTGCGGGCGATCGTGCGGGCAAGATCCGCAGAGTTCGGCCGCGTTCTTGCCATCTCCTTGCGGTCATAATCCTTCGCCTCAATCAGCCACAGTGTTGAGCCGTGTACCATCACGATATCGCATCCCTTCGCCTCGATGGCATGGTTGCCGCTCAGCTTTTTGAAAAATGGCTGATCATCGTATGCCGATATCACCGCGCAATCATCGGGAAATTCGAAAACATCTCCGTCCTGTTCGAAACGCTGCATGTCCGGTGCCTCACTCCTCACCGGCGAGCAGACAATCGGTCTGGAAATATTCCGCACGGAAGCTACTCAAATAATCCAACGGGATGTCGCTGATTGCGCTGCCCTGCGCCATACTGACGGAGACGCCATCACGTTTCAACGCAATCAGATGAAGCCCCGGATCCGACGGCGTCTTGCATTCCAACTCCAGCTGCCGAACCAGGAAAGCACTATGAGTGCCCAGAAAGATCTGCACACCATTGTCCGCTAATTTCATCAATGTGCGCGCAACAGCCAGCTGACTCACAGGATTGAGATTCGCCTCGGGCTCATCCCAGAACAGATACCCGCTGCTGAGCAACACGCCGGAACGAACCAGGCGATAGATGGCAGCGAGTTTCCGCAGCCCCTCGGCGACGAGCGGCATCTCGAATTCGCCCTCAGCGCGGCGCAAATAGAAACGCCCGTTGTGCTCGGTCACATCACCACCCAAGGTCTCCATGAGCGGCTGTAAGATGCCATCCGCCGCTTCGTGCTGCGCGGCAGGCCGCAACGGTGAACGCCCTAACAAATCACAGGCATCGCGCACGGTTTCATCGAAATTCGTCTCCCGAGTGTTGTACAGCGAAACGAACCCTGGATAGAGTGACATGAGCTCATACGGCGGCAGGAAGACCGGCGTCGCATCGAGGCGCTGAGAGGGCGCCGCACCGACCTTCACCTCGGTTTTCGAATTCGAAGCGAAGCTAAACTGCAGTGGAGTGTTGAATCCCTCGCATTGAATTGCAATTTCAGCGCGGGCTCTGCCCTGCCGACGAGTGACGAGCCGGCCAAGGAAATCAGGCTTGCACACCCCGTTGAGCTTAGCGGCGATGCGGCGCTGCGCGTTCGTTTTGAGGAGCTCGGAGGCGTCCGACACATCGTGGAAAACGTTCGTGCATGCATAGAGCAGCTTGAGCAACTGGGATTTGCCAGTGCCATTGTCGCCCATGATCACGGTGATGCGCGGCACAAAGTTGAACTCATAGGTACCGTCGAACGGCCCGAAGCTTGACACAGACGCTTTTTTGATGGCTTGGGTGCTCATAAGCGGATTATAAGGCTCCCTTCTGCCACGAGTAGGAGGTGAGCTGGCAATGGCATCGACAGGCCTGGAGATTGTTGTGGTGTCGGCGACCTTGGCAGTCTTGTCTATTCTCGTCTTGTCTATTTCGACAGGCGATTCGATAAGTGCAGTGATATTCATACGCACCACGGTAACGGATTTCTGGTTCAGACCGATGCCTTTTCGTCCAATGTGCACGGTGGTTACTTCTACAACATAGGCCTGTGGATAAGTGCCCTTTCAAGTTCTTCCAAGCTGTAGGGTGCCCAATGAGGCACAGGTGGGAAAGCGTGATTGTGCAGAGTTCTCAAACGCACTGCCTCTCAGGCTCGCTGCCTCCAAGATTCGTTGTCTCTCAGACTCACTGCGGTGACAAGATGTCTGTCTCGGAGCAAGGAAGTGCGCAAACCCATGCACTGCCGGCATGCTAAGCGACGGAGCATAGGTTTGCCGCACGCTGAGAGGCCCCGGGCGTGGTGGGGACATGGCAAGAGATGCGCAAACCCATGCACGGCAGGCGCACGGCACGTTTGTGCAGGGGTTCACGACACCTCTAGATGACAGATGCATGATCCTAGCGCAGCTAGTCCGTGCACAGCGAGGCCGTGCATCCCTGCCGCCTCTGCCCATTCCAGTCCCCTTCCAATAGTCCACCAGTGCATCTCTAGTCTGCATCCATCACATGGTTACACGTTGAGGACTCCCTCCCCCGCTCCGAACTTTCAAACTTTTACACTCCACGCAGCGAGAGTCGCGTTCCATGAAGCATGCGCCCACGCAATTGCGCGAGCTTCTGCCGCTCGAGCAACTCCCGCTCACCCACTTTCGGCACACCCATCCGAGCGAGCTGTTGTTCCAAAATGCCAGGTTCGTGCACAGCATCCCACCCGAATCGCACCACCATGACTCCCAAGGCATTGAGCGCAGTCTCGCGGTCTTTTTCTGCAATAATCACATCTTCGGCATTCCTCCCCTGGAGAATCGCCTCATCCTTGTATTTGCGCATGCCGTCGAACTCCCCGGCTATTTTCCTTCCGAAGTCCAGATTCCAGAAGAAATCAGTCCGCAACTTCTTTCCATCGTTCGGATTGCGAAAGACCCGCTGCAGCTGCGGCTCTTGGAATCCCAACTTCAGGATGGCAGCGCGGGCCGCGGATTCCCCGCCGCTCTCACTCGCCGGGTTGGCATAGCGTAGCAGCAAGCGAGACGCACAAACACCAACATGGTTTGAATAACATTCCACACAATGAGCGATTCTCTGCGGAGTCGTCGCCTGACGTCTCAGCGCGTTGTCCCAAATCGGCAAGGATTCTTCGAAGGGCAAATCCTGTGCACACTCGAGCAACACGCGTTCGGGCGTCACCATGCGAATTCCGCACACTTGAGGGGTGGGAGCCTCATCTGGAATGGTGTGTTTGGCAACATACTTCGGTGTATAAGTACCTCGCGCGTTGTGAGGAACCGCCATATGGACTTGCGAATGATACCAATATGAATCAGTGAATCCCATCAGGTACGCAGCACTTATCGAGCACAGTGCCCACGCGGGGTGGTCAAGCGCAACGGATGTTAAGATCATCCGCAAGCGTTCTGGTTCGGGCAGCGCGCTCCATGTCTGTGCGACCGTGAACCTACGTAGCAACGGCTCAGTGAGTACTAAGCGTTCCGATGCCTTGCGCGCAGCGCGTGCTTCTGCTGGATTCGCACATCGATATAGCATGCCATGTCTCGCCGCGCGTTCACAGCATTCGATGATCTTGTCTTGTTGAGGTCTTCTCATGATGATGACGCTAGCGCATTGCGCTGTTTCATCTTCTGGTTATTGACCAATGTGCACGGTGGACATTTCTGCAATGAATGGCTGTGGATAAGTGCTATTCAGAATTCTTTCAAGTACCACACGGATTTCTGATAATTCGGGAGGGAAGCGTGATCCGACAGAGAATTGCGACACGCTGAGATGGTCGGGACTAAGCGAAGAAAGGGAATGAGATGCGCAAACCCATGCATGGCCAGCGAAACGCGCGACGACGCATCGGTTTACGCACATTGAGGAGGCCAAGGTGAGACGAGGACATGGAAGGAAGATGCGCAAACCTATGCACGAGCTGATGGCGGCGCGACGATGCATAGGTTCGCGACACCCTACGGAAGCCAAGATGGAATGAGAAGGAGAAATGAGATGCGCAAACCCATGCACGGCCAACGGAACACACGCTGGCGCAGAGGTTTACGCACCGTCGCTGAAGCAAACGAAGAACGAAACCCCAAGTTGGGAGGAAGGAAGATCGGCCAGCTTGGGGTTATGAACAGCATTCCGGGCCAATTCCGGCGAAATGATGGCCGGAATGCCAAGTTCGACGGATTGTGTGCCGCCCGCTGCCGGCGGCGCGCCGCGGTTAGCGGGAGAGGTGTTCGGCGAGGCCGGCGGTGATGTCGGTCTGGGAATCGGCGGGCTCGGGCTCGAGTGGAGCGCTGCCGCCCGCGGCGAGCTGCTGGTCGATGGTGGCGGCGCGCTCATCCACGCGCTTGATGCACTCCACCACCTTCGCCTCGTCGATGTCCGGCACAGCGTGCTTGAAGAAGGAGTCCGGGCCGCCCGCCACCTCCGCCACCTTGGCGAGGTTCTGCGGCGTGGGCTCGGCGCCCACTTCCACGAAGCGGCAGGGCAGACCAATCTTGCGGTATGTGGGAATGAGCCTATCGAACTCCGCCCAATCCCGCTGAGCGGCAAGCTGCACCAGGATGCCATACGCCACTTTCTGCCCATGCGTGGAAACTTTCGTCTCCGGGCATGCGGTCAAGCCGTTGTGCACGGCATGCGCACCGGAAACGCGACCGTTCTTGCCGGCGAATCCACCCACGCACGAAGCCACGTGCACAATCACATCCACCATGTGCCCCAAGGTCTCGTCAGACACACCGCGACGCACGGATTCGATGGCTTCATCACCCTCGCGCACCAGATAGTCGCGCGTCACCTTGGCTGCCATGAGACCCAGAGTGTCGGCGGGCTCGGGATTCGTCAAGTGCCTCTGGATGCCTTCAGCTTCATACCACTTGGCGAGCGTGTCTCCGATGCCGCCGACGAGGTAGCGTTCCGGCGCCGCCGCGATGATGAGCGGGTCGGCGATGACGAGCTCCGCGCCATGCCGCAGCGGAATGCCGGCGATGCGCTTGCCATGCTCGTCGTACACGATGATGACCGACGACGACGCAGCGCACGTGGCGGCGATGGTAGGCACCGTGATGATCGGCAGGTTCGTGTTGTGATGCACGCCCTTGGCGGTGTCGCACAGACGCCCGCCGCCCACGGCGACAATCACATCGGCTTCTTCATCGAGCACCTTCTCGGTGAGTTCGTCCATGTTGCGGAACGTCACCGAACCGTCATAACGAAGCACTGGCACATCCGACCCCACGGTGCCGCCCGCGTTCTCGAACGCTTCCCAGGATTTTTCGCCCGTGATAACAACGGGCTTGCGATAGTCCTGCGCGACGTATTCCGCGACCTTCTTGGCGGCGCCGTTGAACCGCACGTATCGGTGTGCTCCGGGGCGCACGTCCATGACGGTTTGCGAGTCCTTGGTGGCGGCTGTGCTCCCAGCTGTGCTCGGTGTGCTCATGAGTTCTCCTTGATTTTCTAGGCTTTTCAAGCCACGCACGCCGCAGGTCACCTTCAGCCTGCCTCCACTGGTGCGTTGGCTCGTATCACCCATCGTACCAAGCTTTTTGCCAAGGTGCTGTAGCGTCGCTGAGAATTCACCGCGTGTCGAACACAAAGCGGGGTGCAGCGAACCTCGAACGTTCGCTGCACCCCGCTTATGGAAGCTATACCAATAAGCGCCGCTCGCTCCTATGCCACTAAGGCAACCTGCCCCGCACCCGATCAATCAGTCGAAGGGGTTCTTGGCGGTGCCGTTCATGGACTGCACCGAGGAGCTGTTGGCGGAGTCGTAGTAGTAGGTCTTGGTGCCGTTCCAGCTCCAGCCGAGGATGCGATAGGTGGTGTAGTCGTTGGAACCATCCGACGCGACGCCAGACTGGATCATGACGAAGTCATGTTCCGAGCACGAGAACACCTGCCCACCATTGATGGAGGCTGTGATCTTGCTGTCATCATCATCGTTGCAATAGGCAGTGACCGGCTTGTTGTCAGTGTGCTTGAGCGTGCCGCCCGATGCGACGAGCGAGTTCTCCACGGCGATCTGGGCGTTCTTCACGTCCTGTTCGGCGTTCGAGTCCCATGCCGCCTTGCGCTGGTTGAGGTAAATGGGCACGGAGACCGCTGCCAGGATGCCAATGATGATGACCACGACGAGCAGCTCCACCAGCGTGAAGCCGGACTCGCGCCGGCACGGAACGACGCTGCCTGCCGCGGATCTGCCCGCCGTTTTGGTCTTGCGCGACAGATAAGAGACGAATGCCATGATTATTCCCCTCCCTACAGTGCCTGAAATCAATGGGAACGAGATGGCGCAACGGTACAGAGAGCACACATTCTACAGTGTTCGCGAACCGACACGCGGGCATGCAAAAGGGGTTGCGCAGCTTTTGCTGCGCAACCCCTGTCCACTGATGCTCATCTATTCAGGATGAGAACCTGTGAGTAAGTGAGTCAAGCCTCAATCTCACTCAGCATGCACTGCGGCATCCGTACCGGACGTGTAGGTGTAGGTCTTGGTGCCCTGGTCATGCTTGGCGGTCACCTTGTAGGTCGTGAAATCGCCAGCGGTGTTCTTATCAACGCCCTCGACAGTCAGCTTGACGCCTGCGGAGCAGGTGTACGTCTGGTCATCGACGGTGGCGGTAGCAGCCGCATTGGACGAGACACCATCGCACGAGACGGTGAAGGTGCTCGGAAGCGCGCCGTTGTGGTCCGTCATCAGGGTCTCGGTGACGGTCACGGCGTTCTTCGCATCCTGCTCAGCATTCGAGTTCCAAGCGGACTTGCGCTGGTTGAGGTAAATCGGGACAGACACAGCGGCGAGGATGCCGATGATGATGACCACGACGAGCAGCTCGACGAGCGTGAAGCCCTTCTCACCCTTCTGGCGACGAGCCAGTGCACGAGAAACCATATTCATGATAGCCTCTTCCCCGACGGGTTTCCCCGTCGTTTACTCTGCGGTGCACGCCTTCGGGGAAAGCCGACATGGCCAATCCTGATGGTATGAACCGCTGATATCCCTTGATATCCCTTTCGGAAGCCCCTTGCGGGACTTCGTCGTTTCCAACTAGACAAACGGTGTCTTGTTGGGGTTCTTTTTGGAACCTGATTAAGAGAATACCCGATTGTGAAGAAATTGCAAAACCGAAATCTTCACAAAACCATCACAATTGATAAAATCCGCGCCATTGCTTGCGACACGCCGTGCAGTGGATTTCTCGAACAGGCGCCGAACATCTGCCATGTCGTTCGCACCTCTCGCATGCCCGTCACACACCTCCGCCCGCCGTCTCTTGCTCACCGCCTGCACCACCCTCGCAAACCCCAGCGCGAACCCCGCACTTGCAACGAAAAGGCGTCTGCAGGATGCCATACCTGCAGACGCCACGCCGGTTACTGCCTGTCATATATCACGCCGCAGCCGCGCTATGGAGCGACGCATCGGCGCAATCAGAACGGGTGCTTGTTGATACCGTCCATGGACTGCAGGCCCGGAGCGCCCTTGGAGTCGTAATAGTACGTTTTTGTGCCATGCGTGTGCCAGCCACGGATGGTATAGGTCGTGTAATCGTTGGTGCCATCGGCCTTCTCGCCCGTATGAATCACAATGACTGTGCCCGCGGAGCAGGTGAACTCCTGGTCACCCAGCGTGGCGGTGGCGCCCTGCTCGCCACCTTGGCATTTCCACTCAACCTGGCTGCCCACATTCGGCAGCTCGCCGTTGCTCTCCGTCATCCAGTTCGCCGCCGCCAGCTGGGCGTTCTTTGTGTCTTGCTGGGCGTTCGAATTCCATGCCGCGATGCGTTGGTTGAGGTAGATGGGCACCGAGACCGCCGCCAGGATGCCGATGATAATGACCACAACGAGCAGCTCCACCAAGGTGAAGCCGCGTTGCCCCTTGCTACGACGCGCCAGTGCGCGAGCGATCATGCCGTTCATGATTGCCTCCCTCCGGCGGTTGCCCGCCGTCTCTGACTGTTTCTCTGTTTCTCTTCCCGCGATCTTTCGCGATCCCCGCATGTCGTGATACTTGTTATGCGCTAACGCCACAAGCGTTACCAATCATGCAGAGATTCCCGAACCAGCGGCAAGCAGACGTTGCCCGCTACCGGTCTTCTTGGTTCACAAGGATAGCTGATTGTGAAGGAATTGTGAAAGCCGTCGTGGCGCGGTGACGGCGTCGGGCACTGCCGTCCGGCGCAGCACCCCGGCACAGCGCGCGGCACACCTAGCGCACGGTCTCTCGACCACGTGCCCCTACTCCGCCGCGTGGTGGCGCGGCAGCCAGCGGTTGCGGCGGCGCTCGGCGGCGAGCACCAGCACCGCACCCACCGCCAGCACCGCCCACACGACGTGCAGCTCACGACGCCCGTCCGCCACCGCGGAGGGCTCCGGCGCGGACGCCGGGTAGGGCACGCGGTGCCCGGAGACCAAAAGTCGGTGGGTGTTGACGCCATAGGGTGTGCACGTCATGAGTGTCAGGCGGTCCTCGCCGGGCACGATGCGCAGACGCGAGGAGTCCGTGGGCTCGATGACCGTGATGGAATCCACCTCGTATGCCATCGTGACGCCGAGCACCGTCATGTACATGTAGTCGCCCTCGCGCAGCTCGTTGAGGCGCGTGAACATCTGCGCCGTGGCGAGCCCGCGGTGGCCGGTGAGCACCACATGGGTGGACGCGCCGCCCACCGGCAGCGACGTGCCGTAGAGGTGGCCGGCGCCCGCGGCGAGCGCCGCGTCGGAGGTGCCATGGTAGATGGGAAGGTCCACGCTGATCTTCGGCACACGCACCGTGCCCATCACGCCGCCCGTGCCGGCAAGCTGGGAGGTGTAGTCGGCGTAGGAGGCATCGGAGGGCGAGGCATCGGAGGTGGTGGTTGCTGAATCGGAGGGCGCGCCCGTGCCGCCAGTGCCCGTACCGCCCACGCCATCCGATGCGGTGAAGGGGTCGGCACCCTCCCCCAGCTGCGGTTGGCCGGATGCCGCGAGGCGCGCGTTGTAATCCTGCGCGGCGGCAAGCATCTGGCTCGCCTTGTCAGGCGGCCAGGACGCGACCTCCTGCTCGGAGCTCGCCGCCACCGCGCCCATGCGCTGCGCAGACCGCCACTGCACCACCGAGGGGTAGAGCCCCACCACAATCGCCGCCGTGGCAAGCAGCACGATGAACCCCTTGAGCAGCCGCAGCTGGCGCACCAGCGCACGGCGACGGGCACGCATCGGCCCCAGCCCCAGTGCCTCCTCGAAGGATGGCGCCGGGGGTCGGTTGCCCTCTGCGTGCCCGTTCATTGTGTTAATACCTGTCGGCGTTATGGTCGGTCGGCCTCAGCCAGTGGCCTCGACTGGCAGCTTCAGTTTGCCTCGTCGAGCTGCTTGCGGGTGCGACGGTACTTGACCGTCAGCACAGCAGCGGAGCCGCCGAGTACGAGCGCCAGCACCGTGAACAGCGCCACGCCGGCAGCGCCAGTGAGCGGCAGCTGGGTGAAGTTCTTCACGTTCTTCACCTTGATGGCGTTCTGCTCCTCGTAGGCCAGGCCGAGGTGGTTGTTGTCGTTGGCGCTGCGGCTCACAGTGTTCGTCACCGTGCCGTTGTCCGAAATCATATGGTTGACGGTGAACAGTGCGAGGATTGACTGCGCATAGCCAAGCTCGACATTGGTGGAGGTCTCTTTCAGCGTGTATTGCTGGTCCGCGCCGGGCTGCGTGCCTGCCGCGAGGCCTTGGAGCGTGACCGTGCCTTTAGTGCCAGACACCACGTCGGTGTCCTTGGAGGACGGGTCGTAGTTATAGACGCCGTCGCCCACCTTCTTGAAGGTCAGCGGCTTGTTGGTGTCGGACTGCGTTGCGCTATCGCCCTTGAACACTTGGAAGTGGGCGCCTTGAAGCCCGTCGGCCTGGCCGCCCACGCCCACCTTCGTGAAGGCGATGGAACCGGTGAAGCCCACCGCGGAGGCAAGAGCCGTCCATCCTTCCTTGTTGGCTTTGATGCGCGCCTGGTTCTTCACACAGTTCGCGTCAACGTCCTCAGTCTTGGACACATCCGTGCCATCCGCATTCGTAGACACGGTGGTGGTGTATGTGCCGCCCTCGACGATATCGGCGTTGATGGTGGCGGAATACTCCAGATGCAGGAACTTGCCGGCGTGCTTATTCGGGGAGATGACCGACACATCCATGGTCGTGGTTTTATCGGGGGCGGGGGCGGTTTTCAGATCCACCTTGTAATGGGTATCCTTGGTCAGCTTGGTTCCCGCGCCGTCTTGGGTGTCGGATTCCTTGAGAACCACGCTGGACTCGTTAACCGTCAAGCCGCGAGTGGCTTGGTCTCGAATCACGAACGTATAGTCGTCGTAATTGGCGGCGTGCGCGGAGATATGCGCATCGACACGGTAATACAAGGTGTCGCCGATGCTGAAGTTGCTGCCAAACTGCTGCTCCGTGGTATGGAATGCGTCAGTGTAAACACGCTTGGTCGGCTCCGTCTGAGGATCGACGTCCTTGGCGTAGAACTTTCCCAAAGCATCGTTGATGGCGGACTGGCCGGTGCCTTCGTTCAGCCTGAACTTCGTGTAGGTCGTGCCCTTCGCCGTGATCGTGGTAGCCACTGCCGCCTTGCGCGCACCAGGAGTGTTGTCCACCACCACGTACCAACCTTCGGGGATGTCGGAAATCGTCAGATTCTGCGCGGCGTTAGACTCGTTGGTTACCGAGCCATCAGGCGTGACAACCGCAGACGTGACACCCATAGGCATCTCTAAACGGTCAAGGACAGTTGCGAGTTGGTCGCCTGCGAGTTGGTGGTCGCCGTCGGTCAGCGTAGCGAGGAACGCCGCGACGTTGTATTCATAGGCGGTGGCCAACGCAGGAAGTGTCGCGTTCTCGCGCTGGGCTTTCCGATAGGCCTCCCTGAGCTGGAAATTCCAGCACCACCCATCGTCGGTGTGGCCTGCTGGGCACTCCACGGTCGTCACATCAAGCGACGCGACCTTGGGATCTTCCTTGGGATCTTCGCTGGCAGCCGCTGTCACATCCGAGAATGTGGCGAAACGGTAGGCTTCGTATGTACGGCCCGGCTGAGCGTTCATCACGGTGATGGAGCTCATGTCGGTGGGGTCCGCATGGGCTGCAGGCAGCGAAGCCTGCGGAACGCATGTCATTGCCAGCAGCGTGGCGATGGCTGCGACCGCAGCGACAATGAGCGCTACGAAACTGCGGGAAACGCCATGCGCCGCAGTGCGAGCAGTGGCCTTTTCTGCATGAGTTGAGGTTTTCATGGTTATCTCCTTGCTTTCTTCTCTGGTTGCTGCTGGACGACTGCGTGTGACGAGTCTGCCACGGCATGCGATTCCTCCGATGCGGATGAATCAGCGTGCCGAAGCGGATCGTCGGAGCCCTCCGCGCAACGAACGGGTTCGAGAATCCTGCGCACCATCGCATACACAAGGCATGCGATGAGTGTGAGTGCCGCGAGCACAGCCGCGGCAACGGTCCACAACGCCTCGGACCGGGAACCGGTCAAGGGCAGCATGCGGGCCTGAAAACTGGTGTTTGTGAATTCCAGCAACGCGTTCTGCGCCACTGTGCTGGCGGCAGGGGTGCCGTCATCATTCACGGTGCGGGTGACCGCCATCGTGGCGGCCAATTCATTGGGATTTGCGCTGCCGGAGGCCGCGCCATCCGTCACCGTCACCACGATGTCGTAGGTCGCCTTGGAATAGTGGTAGACCTGTTGCAACGTAGTGTCTCCGGTGACTTCGGTTACCCGGTAGCGGAACGTGCCCATGGTGACGAATGTGAGCGTGCCAAAATCAGCGGTCGCCGAGTCAAGGGCATTGGAGCCGCCGCCAGCGGCTGCCGCAGGTTTGGCGATGGTGATAGTGCAGGGGTTGGCTGCGGTCGCGCCAGTGCATTCCGACGGCATGGGCAGTCCGTAGGATTCATTGCCCCGTGCGTCAATCGGCACAAGGCGGAAGCTGAAGATGTCGCCGTCACGCCATGCCTGCGCGTCTGCAGCGCCCGCATCCCGGGTCACGGTCTTGTGCAGCTTGGCAAAGCCGCCAATCTGCACGCTTTTTGCCTGGTTCGTCACGGTGACGTCAAGCGAAGCGTTGCTTGGCAGCTTGCTGCCGCTGGCTGCGGTACCGCTCACACCACCATCGGCAGGTGTGGAGGCCGTGCCGCTGAGTGCAGTGCCCGTCATCGCATACTGCGGTGCCTTGAATCCTGCAACGGAAAACGCCGCGCCGGTGGAATCAACTTCGCGCACCGCCACGCTATTGCCGCCCACGATGCCGGGGATTGTTGCCGTTTGGCCGGGCTTGAGGGTGAGGATTCCGTTGGTGGTGGTGCTCGTGGTACCAGCGCTGCCGGTATGCGTGGCATCCGAGACGGTGTAAGCACCAGAGAACGGCACTCCGCCAATCGTTACCAGCATGTAGTTCACGGTATCGGAGGGGCAATTGCTGCATTGCTTGGCGACGTACGCGGTGAACGTATTGCCGGAAGCCACCGTGTTGACGAAGCCCAGATGCGACACTTTCTGCACTTCCAATGTGGGCGTGCTCATGCCTGTCGCCTCGCGTGTGAGCCTCATGCCGCTCACCGATGCGGTGTAATTGGTGCCATCCACGCCCAGTTCCGTGACGTAGTAACGCGTATTGGCGCGAATGGTCTTGCCCGGAGGCGCCTTGAGACGGGCGACTTGACCGTTGTGCAGCGTGATCACGCCATCGGTGGCGTCCAGATTCGACGCCACCGACGCGCCCCGAGAATCCACGACATCATATTTGCCGGAGAACCGCTCGAAGTCGGAACCGCTCTCGGTGCCGTCATAATCAAGGTACGCGGCGAAGCGGAAAGCCGTGTTGTCAATGGGCACTGCACTGCCGAAGTCCACCGTCTTCCCCAATTCCAGCGTGCCTTCGGGGATGGTGGGGAGGTTAAAACTCATACGGCAGTTCGAACCGCCGCCACCGCGCTCCAAGTAGAACAATTTGAATGTGTGCTGGCTGAAATCCGACGAATCCCATGTCAGGCCGGCCCGCTGCAACGCATCGCTGAGCGTGGCGGGGCGCGTGACCTGCCACCAGCTCGCCGCCCCTTGTTCGTAAGTGATGGCACCGGTGGCGAAGTCTATTGAGGCGCCGCGGTCACCGTGGATGCCGCCGAGGTCAATTGCGAGCGCGCCGTCGATGAACAGCCACATATCGTCATCGCCGCTGAAGGTGAACACCATGTCGGAACCGTTGATCTTGCCGTCCTTGGGCATGTAGAACTTCGATTCGATGGACATGCCAAACGAGTAGTTATATGAGGTGTCGGAACGTTTGTTGAACGGCGTGAAGTTCGGCACTGCACTTTGTGTGGTGTTGCGCGCCCCGTCCGTGAGGACGAAACGACCGGTGGAGGAATCATAACGGGCGTATTGCTTGCTGCTGTCGAACTGGTAGGCACCCGTGGAGTTGAGCATCAGCAAACCACCCGAGACGGGGTACTGGGTGACGGCCTTGTCTGTAGCGCCACCGAACAGGTAGTCAAGGCTTTCGTTGCTGTTCGTGACCGTGGGATTGAGCGTGGGGTATCCGCCCGTCAGCTTGTTGGCGACGATCCCGGGATGCGCGACTTCATCCGGGCGCCCGGTCCAGCAGTTCCAGTTATGATCCATTAGCGGGTGCCAGCAATTGGAATCGTAAATCTTACCTAGCCAATTGTAGGTGTCGTAAACATCACCGAACTTCATTGCATGGCCATTGTCGTTGATGGACGGCACGGTGAGCCGGCCACGGGGATAGCGCTCCGTGTTGTAGTCGAACAGCTTGATGGTCACGCCGTTGTCGGAAGCATCAACGGGAGCGGCGGAAGCGGCTGTGGGGGTGGGCGTGGTATCGGCGATTGGGGTGGCGTGGATGGCGCCTGTGGAGTTCGCGGTATTGGAGTTGGAGACGGCGGGGGCGATGGCGGTGCTGGTGGTGGAGTTCGCGGTATCAGATTGCAAGGATTGCGGGGATTGCAGGGATTGCAGGGAATTGAGCGCGGCAAGGGACGAATCGGCGTTCTGCGCATGGTTCTGGGCATGCACCGCGAAACGCATCGGCAGCATGCCCTGCGACGCGAGCGGCGCCACGGCAAGGGTCAGCGCCACGATGAGCGCAATGGCGCACACAATGCGACGCACAAGGGTGTTGCCACGCGTTGAGGCGCGTGGGCCGAACAGCCGTTTCATCCATCTCACCTTCTTCCCGCGAGCTCGATGCCGTCTTCTTCATGCCTCCCGGCCGCCATTCCCTCGGCCGATGTGTCGTTCTGTTGTTGTCTCCCGATCCGCACACGCTGTGCAACCTCGCGCAGCAGTGCGTTCGCCCCGGCATCACTGGCCTTGTTGCCCAGGATTCCTTGTTCCCTTGGACTCCTTGGGCCCAAGAATCCTTGGGTTCCCAAGGTTCCGCGTTTCCTTGGACTCCGTGGGTTCCGCGAGGCTCCTTGCTTCCAAGGCTCCTTGGAACTCCTTGTCTCCCGGGCTCCTTGTCTCCAAGGATCCGTGGACTTTAGGACTCCGTGGATTCCCAAGGTTCCTTGTTCCCAGGACTCCGCGTCCTCGGCACCCCTCGTTCCCCGGGATTTGGCGTTCCCAAGGGCTCCGCGGGTTTCCAAGACTCCGTGGCTGCCGGACCATCCCCATCCGTTGCGATTGTGGATGATGTATCGAACGCAACAATAACGCCGCAGGGCGTCTGTTGCGCAAAATACAAGCATCCGCAATGTTTATGTGATTTCTCTTTCTGCTTTTCAGAATACCATCGAACACTTACCCGCAACAATTTCGGGACGTCGGCGTGCCACGCCGTCCCAATATCGAACAGTGCCCCGAACCAACAATCGGCATCGTCAACCCCCGCGGCGAACACCTACAGGAACCGTCCCATCGGCCAGCACCTCGCCCCTCCCCAGCGTCCGCCTCCCCACCGAAGGTGTGCGCCACCACGCACACCTTCCAGCCACCGGCACCCCACCACCCCAAGGTGTGCGCCACCACGCGCACCTTGCCTGCCAACCAGTACCCCGCCGTTCCAACAGTGTGCGCGAACACGCATACCCTCTGCAAAAACACCTCCGCCATCTGGAAAGTGTCCACCATCACGCTCACATTCCGACCACCGGCATCCCCTCACGCGGAAAGTGAGCGCGGCCACACACACTTTCCGACCAGTCCATCCATCCCAGGCAACAACAACCGCAGAAAAACGCCAATCCCAGCACACCCATCACACCCCGGCACCCGCCTACCCGGCCAAAGTGAGCGCCGCCACGCACACTTTCCGGCCATCAGCACCCCACCGCCCCAAAGGTGTGCGCGAACACGCACCCCTATCCGATTGCCAACACCCCGCAGCGCGAAAAGTGCGAGCCACCGCTCACACCGAAAGCAGATCCCCGACACCACACCCGCCACCACCCCAGCAAAACACCCTCCGGTGCGAGCCGCCACTCGCACCCAAGGCGGATCCTTGGCAGCATACCTACCAAAACCCAGCCAAACACCCCTCGGTGCGAGCCACCACTCACACCCAGGCCAGATCCCCGACACCACACCCGCCGCAACCCCAGCCAAACACCCCTCGGTGCGAACCGCCACTCACACCCTGCCAAGCCGGCTCCCGACGGGAAAGCAACCACCCCAGCAACCAAGCCACCCTCCAACCAGCAACAAGCCGAATCCCACAACAGTGCGAGCCGCCACTCGCACCCAAGGCGGATCCTTGGCAGCATACCTACCAAAACCCAGCCAAACACCCCTCGGTGCGAGCCACCACTCACACCCAAGGCAGACCCACAGCAGTACACCCGCCAAGACCTTCGCCAAACGCCTTTGGGTGCGAGCCACCACTCACACTTTCCGGCAGCTGGCACCTCGCCGTGCGAAAAGTGCAAGCCACCACTCACACTTTGCAGCGACACCACCCATCCCAAACAGCAACAACCGCAGAAAACCGCCAATCCCAACTCCCCCGCCACGCCCAGCCACCCGCCTCCCCACGGAAAGTGCGAGCCACCACTCACACCCAAGACAGATTCCCGGCAACGCACCTGCCTCAACCCTCGCCAAACGCCTTGGGTGCGAGCCGCCACTCACACTTCGCAAAGCCGGACCCGACAGGGAAACAAACAACCCCAGCAATCAAGCCACCCTCCCAACCAGCAACAACCCGGGTCCGGGAAAGTGCGAGCCACCACTCACACCCAAGACAGATTCCCGGCGGGATACCTGCCGGGACGCCCGCCAAACACCCTTCGGTGTGAGCCGCCACTCACACTTTCCAGCAACCGGCACCCCGCCGTGCGGAAAGTGCGAGCCACCACTCACACTTTGCCAAGCCGGACCCGACAGGGAAACAAACAACCCCAGCAATCAAGCCGCGCTCCCAGCCGGCAACAACCCGCGCCCCGGGAAAGTGCGAGCGGCCACGCGCACTTTCCGATCATCGACGCCCCACACCACGGAAAGTGTGCGCCACCGCACGCCCTGAGCTCGCGTGGGGCGAGACACGCTGTGGGTGCTCTAGAGTAATGGGTAGGCTAGAAGCGCTGACGTTCCCGAACGTTGCGCAGGTTGCTGTGCGGATTTTGCGGTGACGCAGACATTACGGTGAGGAAGGACGGCCCCAAACGAAAAGCACCGACAAGACGATCATTGTGATACACGCCGACGCCACCACGGACGGCCATGCCATGGGGTGGGCATGGGCGGACGCGGACACCCACCGATACGGCGGCGCACCGTATGGCACCGTGTACCTGGGCACGCTGACGGGAATCCTCATGGCGCTGCGGGCCCACACCGAACGCCGTCGCCTTGCCATCAAGACGGATTGCCTGCAGGCAATCGCCGCCATCCACGCCGCGCAGTCCGGGCGCCGCCCCACCACGCCCGCGGGACGCAAGAACTTCTCGCTCATCGAGGCCGTGCTCGACGAGGTACGCCGCCACGGTGCCGCCGTGAGCTTCCACACCACCGACGAAGAAACCCCTGTGATGCCGCTCAAGACCGCTCGACTCTTCGCTCAGCAGCAGCTGCAGCTCTTCATCGACGAACCTGAGCGCGAGCCGATTGAGATTCCCGACGAGACAATGGATGTGCTGATTCGGCGTCGCCTGGTGCCGGAGGGTGTCGCCGCGCGGTTCATGAAAGAGCATGGCGGCGAGACGGGCGCCCTGCATGACACAGGTGCCGATGCTCAGCGCGATGGAACGCAGCATGGTGCGGAGGACGCAAAGCACGGAGATGCCAACGCGCAGCGCAATGCCGCAACACAGCGCAATGCCGCCGGTGCGCCGAAGAACGCGGACCAATCCGGGAAGTCCGGAAAATCCGGAAAATCTTCTAGCGATTCTGCCAATTCCGCTCGCTCTGCCAAGAAGGACGCGAAATCCGCGAACAATGCCAAGGGCAACGGCAACAACCCTGGCAATCAGCGGAGCAAGACGGAAAACGCGGCAAAGGCGGAGAAAGCCGAGAAGTCCAGCAACAAGCCAGCGCATGACGCCGCGTCGAACGCCGCCCAGCGCAATGCTGCCACCCAGCGCGGCGCCAACGCCCAAGGCACTGGCGCCGAGGACACTGCCGAGCAACGCCGCGGATCGCAGCCGCCAGCGCCGCCCGCATCATCTGAGTCCCGACGTCCGCGCCATGCAGCCGCTGCCGAGGCCGCCGAGGAGGAAGCGCAGGATTCGCACACGTTGGAGCTGCTCCACACGACCGTGCGCAATCTTCGTTCCAGCGCGCAAGCGTTGCGCGCTACAGCGGATGCCTACGATGCAGCGCTGAAGCGCGCGAAGAACGCCGCACCCGGCATCGATGGCAATCCCATCACGCCGCTTTCCGAAAAGCCGCTGCGCAAGGCGCGCAAGCACTCGAAGGCCGCCGCGCTGGAGTACGAGAAGGCCGCGGACGAACTCGAGGCATTCATCAACGGCGCCCAGGCAGATGACAGCGACAATGCAATCGCCACGCATGCCGCGCACAGCAAGCACACTGCGGAAAGCATCTATACGCAGCACGGCAGTGCACAACGCACCAGTGCGGAGAACTCCCATGCGCAGAACGAACAGGGGTGGAACTGATGACGAGCACGCCTCAGATCCACGTCTCCACCGATGGCAGCTTTCTGCCTGGCTCGCGCCCGGTGACCGGCTGGGCGTGGGTGGACCACACGACCGGCCTGCATGATTGCGGCGGGTCGCTCGGCGGCAACATCCAGCTGGGCGAGCTGTGCGCGGTGCTGCAGGCGCTGCGGTCACACCCCGGCACCGAGGAGCTCGTGATCGAGTCCGATTCGCGCGCCGCCATCGAATACGCCACGAAGCGTGAAAGCACATGGTCGCAAACCGGCTGGGTTAAAGACAATGGCAACCCGGCGCCGTATTTTGTCTCGGTGATCCGCGCGATCCACATGGAGATGGAGGAGCGCGAGGGGCCCATCAGCTTCGTGTGGGTCAAAGGGCACCAAGGCGACGAGTTCAACGAGCAGGCCGACCAGTTCGCCCGCGGGTACGCCACGATGTGCCGCGACTTCCACGCGCCGTCGAAGATTCCCGCCGAAGCGCAGGTGGATCTGATGCGCGTGCCGCTGCAGCTGGCGGGCCGCGTGATCCAGACCGGCACCGACGACATGATGCAAGCACTCGACCCCAGCAATTCCGCGGCTGCCAAGGCTGATGCCTCGCGTGCTGCGATGGCCGCGGCGAACACCGTGGGCGTGGGCGGTGTGGTTGCCGAGGTGACGGGCGGCGCAGGCGTGGTGCTGGCTGGCGCGATGGCTGGCGCGATGGTTGGCGCGATTGCTGGCGGCGCGACCGGTGCAGCTGGCGGCGTGACTGACGCCAAGAATGGCAAGAAGTCCGGAGGTAAGGATACCAAGAATCACAAGAATTCCAACGATTCCAAGGATTCCTCCAAGCGCACCGCGAATCCGGGTGCTGCACAATACAGCGACGCCGCACAATCCAACGATGCTGCACAAACCGGCAATCAACCCGGCAAGCAGAAGGCGAATCGGGCTGCGTCGCAAGGCGCCGCGCCACCCGTACAGGTAGCGCAAGCTGTGCCAGCAGCCGAGAAACCTGAGGCGGGAAATCATATGGACCGCTCCAATGGTCCGGCGTCTCGCAAGCCGCGCCATGCGGCAGGCAATGGTGAGAGCACTGCGCCCATCGCGGATTCTTCCGCCACGAATTCGCGGGGAATCGCGGATTCTCGAGGCATCACAGATAATGCGCAACCCGCGGATTCCAATCGAGCAGAGCACGCCGCTCAATCCGACGAGGACCAGTGGAGCGGCGCGGAACAGGCGCAGATGCTTCACGATCTGACCGCCAGGCTACGCAAGGCGGCGCACGCGCAGCAGGATGCCGCCGAGCATTATGCCAAGGCGGCGGGGATTCCGCCGTCCGCGCGCATTCCGGATGCAGAGGGCACCCTCAACAAGGCCGCCAAGCGCCAAGAAGACCTCGCTCGCGCAGTCCGCGAGCTAATCGAATCCCTGATTTAGCAGGACCTGGCCTGGCGGGAATCCCGAATTAGCAGGGACCCGATCTAGCAGGAATCCAGATCTAACAGGAATCCCAATCCAGCGGGGACCCAGACCTCCTAACGTCCGCAATCGGCGCTGAATTCCTAGGGCGCCGATTGCGGAGGTTTCGAGACCCGAAAATCGATCCCCTAACGTCCATCTTCGGCGCGCAATGAATCCGGCGCCGGTTACGGAGGTTAGACGGCCTTCCAAAGGGGTTCAAACGTCCGGCTTCGGCGACTCCTCAGTTGCGCGCCGGTTGAGGACGTTAGACAGCGATTTAGGGGTGGTCTAACGTCCGTAATCGGCGCCTCATCCTTGGCGCGCCGATTGCGGAGGTTTCGAGACCCGAAAATATGGCTCTATCCTCCGTCATCGGCGCCGAATTCCTAGGGCGCCGATTGCTGACGTTTCGACCCCGAAAATCGATCCCCTAACGTCCGTCTTCGGCGCGCAATGAATCCGGCGCCGGTTACGGACGTTAGCGGCGGCGTGTGATGCTGCGGATGCGTGCCGGCGTGCCCGTATGATGGAACGCATGTCTACTATCACGGTTTCGACGGACGGCAGCGCGCTGGGCAATCCCAACGGCGCGATGGGTTGGGCGTGGGCCGATCACGTCGGCGGCGGATGCGACGCGGGCGGCGCCGGCAACGGCACGAACCAGATCGGCGAGCTGTGCGCCGTGCTCCAGGCGCTGCGCACCCACAAGGGTGCCGACACACTCGTTATCGAGAGTGATTCGCAATATGCCATCAAGTGCTCGACCGTGTGGCTGAACAGTTGGAAGCGCAACGGCTGGCACAATTCACAAAAGAAGCCCGTCAAGAACGCCACGATCATCAAGGCGATCGACTACGAGATCTCGCACCGCGAAGGCCCTGTCAAATTCCACTGGGTGAAAGGCCATGCCGGCAACGAATTCAACGAGAAATGCGACATGCTCGCGCGTGGATTCGCACAGCAGTGCAAGGAGCATGGATCGGCGGGATTCCTGCCCATCGAAGGCTGGGTGGACCTCATCGCCAGCCCCTACGCGAGCCGGCTCAAAGTGCCCGATGACGTGCGGGACGCGCTCAGGGGCGGCGAGGCGACCGTGAGCCAGACCATCGCCAGCACCGTACGCGCGACGTCCTACGGAAATCGCAAATTCGGGCCGGGCACAGCAAAGGCGAAGGCACCGGCCAACACGGAGGCAGCAGACGACGCGATGATCACCGACAATACGGGAATCGCAGGGCGAAACCGCACAGCGCGGCCGTTGCCCCCGGCCTCCCATAACCGATCCGCAAATCAACAAGCTTTGCGCGAACGTCACGAAAGCGTGGATGAATACACGGGCGAATTGAAGCTCGAGGGGTTCAGCGAACCGGCCAGACAGCAGAGTCAACCAGACCAGACAACACAGCACCGCGTAGCCCCACAGCCTACTGCCCAAGCAGTTTCCCGAGCAGCCACAAACGCCAACGCAACCGCATCTCCCAGCGTCGCGGCATCCGCCTCCCCCACCGCTGCCCCGCGGCGCGTCGTGGAACCCACGCTGTTCCCCTCGGACGCGCCCACCATCAGCGACCAGGCGGCGCTCATCAACCGCGCGGCACGGCAGTTGCTCGATGCCTCCGAGCGCCTCGAACAGGCCACCGAGCGCTACGAGGACGCCGCCGAGAAGCTCGAGGCCGTCATCAAGCGCCTTGACGACGCCACAAGGAATAATAGAACCCAGGGCACGCTGTTCTAGGCGGTGCCACGACCCGCGCTGCTTGGCACATGCAAGACAGCGCAGGCTGTAGCGCGCGTCCTCGAACGGCGCACGTTGCGTCAGCAACGCAATCATTCTCATAACCCAATAAATCCCGAATCCAAAGGAGAAAGATGGACAAGGCAGAACAAGACAAGCTCAAGAAGGCAGCCGGCATCGAAGCCGCCAAGCTCATCCAGGACGGCATGATCGCAGGCCTGGGCACCGGCTCCACCGTGCGCTTCCTGGTGGACGAGCTCGGCCGCCGCGTGCAGGAGGAAGGCCTCAAGTTCACGGGCGTCACCACGTCCCGCCGCACGCAGAAGCAGGCCGAGGGCTACGGCATCAAGATCGTGAACATCGACGATGTGGACCACATCGACGTCACGATCGACGGCGCCGACGAGGTGGACAAGAACTTCAACGGCATCAAGGGCGGCGGCGCCGCACTGCTGTGGGAGAAGATCGTGGCGATCAACTCCAACACGGTCGTGTGGATCGTGGACCAGTCCAAGGTGGTCGACACGATCGGCAAGTTCCCGCTGCCGGTCGAGGTGATTCCGTTCGGCTCCGGCCAGGTGGTGCGCAAGTTCGAAGCCAAGGGCTACAAGCCGACGCTTCGCCTCGACGCCGATGGCAAGCCGGTGCTCACCGATGAGAACGATTACGTGGTGGATCTGCACCTGGGTCGCATCGACCACCCGCAGGAGCTCGCCGAGGACCTCATCCACACCGTGGGCGTGGTGGAGCACGGCCTGTTCCTCAACATGGTGGACCAGGTGATCGTGGGCGATCCTGCTGGCCCGCGCGTGCTGACGAACCCCAACAAGTGAGCCAATCCAGCGCTTTGCACGCTTTGCAAGGCTGATTGGCTGGATTGATGCTGATCAGATCAATGGGCAGCGACGGAGCCCCGCCGCTGCCCTTTCTTTATGCTGTGCGCGCTGCGCTGCACTGCGCCCAACTCCAGTGTTCGCCCAACTGCACGTCCGCCCAACTTGGGGTTTCGGCCAGCAGTTGCGTGGATTTTCGCCACAATGCTGGCCATTATGCCAAGCTGGCGGAATTGTAATCAGGAAAAAAGAAAAGCCCCTCCGAGGAGGGGCTTGCTACTCGCAGAATGCAACACATCGCGAGTGCGAAAGACTACTTGCGCTGGTGGCGAGTCTTACGCAGCAGTTTGCGGTGCTTCTTCTTGCTCATCCGCTTGCGGCGCTTCTTGATGACCGAACCCATCTCAGCCTCCGTTCATGTGGTTCACGATGCCA
>JAQXZM010000033.1 GCA_029227215.1 Bifidobacteriaceae bacterium
CGTTTTTATTATGCCACGACCCCTAACATTTGGCGGCCGGTTGCACTCAGGGCGCAACCGGCCGCCACAACCAAGGATCGCTGCGGGCTCAGCGGCGATGCAGCAGGCGGCTCGCGATGGCGTTCGCCAGGTACTGCACGACCTGCACGAGCACGATCATCACGATGACCGCGGCCCATGTGGCCGTCTGGTCGAACTTCTGGTAGCCGTAGCTGATGGCGAAGTTGCCCAGGCCGCCACCGCCGATGTAGCCGGCCATCGCAGACATGTCGAGCACGCTGATGAACAGGAAGGCGTAGGCGAGGATGAGCGGCGCGAGCGACTCGGGGATGAGCACGGTGGTGATGATCTGCAGGCGCGGCACGCCCATCGAACGCGCGGCCTCGATGATGCCCGGATCGGTGGTCACGAGGTTCTGCTCCACGAGGCGCGCGGTTGCCATCGTGCACATGATGATCATGGGGAAGATGGCGGCGGTGGTGCCGATGGAGGTGCCGATGACGAGCGTGGTGAGCGGCTGCATCGCGGCGAGGAAGATGATGAACGGAATCGGGCGGATGATGTTGATGATCACGTCGAGGATGCGGTAGACCACGCGGTTGGCGAACAGGCCGCCCGGGCGCGTGCCCCACAGAATCACGCCGAGCACGAGGCCGAGCAGGCCGCCGATGAGCAGCGTGACGAACACCATGACGAGCGTCTGCCCGATGGCCGAGATGAACAGGGGCTTGAGCACCGACCAATCCTGGTGGATGGCGAGCGGCGTCGCGTTGTCTGGGACGAATGCCAACGCATGCCCAGCGGCGAACGGCGACGCGCCAAGCGGCGCGGATGCCGCGGCGGAAAGCGGTGCGATGGCGGAAAGACTTGCTGTAGTCATTATTGTTGCTCCCCTTCCGATGCCTGTGCGGTCGATGTCTGTGCGTTTGTTGACGGCGCGCTCAGTGACTGTGCGCTGCCGGCCGAGCCGCCGCCCACCGTGGCGAGCGGGTCATCGAGCACGTTGCTGAAGATCGATGCGCGCAGCGCCTTCTCGTAATCTACGGGCGCCGCAGCGGTACCGAAGTCCACAATGTCGCCATCGCCACGCAAGGCGGCGACGAAATCCTCGACGTCGCCCGGCGCGCCGGTGATCTCGTAGGTGATGGCGCCGAGCGCGTGGCCGGCGACTTCGTTCACGCCGCCGTTGAGCAGCGACGTGGTGACCGGATGCTGGGCGATGAGGCGGGAGATGTTCTGCCCGGACGGCGTGATGCCTGCCTCCGGCGCGGGCTCGCGCAGCACCACGGTGACGAGGCGGCCGTCGTAATGGCGGTGCAGGTCGTCGACCGTCTCGCGCGACGGGGCGCCGTCGAGCACAGTGGAGATGAAGTGCGAGGTGACGGGGCTCTTCGGCGCGGCGAACAGCGAGAACAGGCCGTTCTCCTCCACCGCCTTGCCGTGGCTCATGACGAGCACGCGGTCGGCGATGCGCTTGATCACATCCATCTGGTGGGTGATGAGCACGATGGTGACGCCCAGCTGGCGGTTGATGCGGCGCAGCAGGTCGAGCACGTCCTTCGTGGTCTCTGGGTCGAGGGCGCTCGTCGCCTCGTCGGCGAGCAGGATGCTCGGATGCGTGGCGAGCGCGCGGGCGATGCCGACGCGCTGCTTCTGGCCGCCGGAAAGCTGGCTGGGGTACTTGTTCGCATGCTCGGTGAGGCCCACGAATTCCAGCAGCTCCTTGACGCGGCGGTCGCGGTAGTCCTGCCGCCAGTGGTCGCGCACGAGCGGGTAGGCGATGTTGCCGGCGACGGTGCGGGATTCGAACAGGTTGAATTGCTGGAACACCATGCCGATCTTCTGGCGGATGGGGCGCAGCTTGCCTTCGCTCAGATTCGTGATGTCGCGCCCCAGCACCTCGACGGTGCCGCTCGTGGGGCGTTCCAGCGCGTTGATCATGCGCACGAGCGTGGATTTGCCGGCGCCCGAGTAGCCGATGATGCCGAAGATCTCGCCTTGGCGGATCTCGACGGACACGTCGTCGACGGCGCGCGGCAGCGTGGTGCCGTTTTTCTGCGCCTTGCGCAGGGCGCGCGGGTCGGCGAAGACCTTCGTCACGTGGCTCAGGCGGATGATCGGCTGGGAGGGTTGGGAATCCTGGGAGCCTGGTGCGGCTTGTGCAGGCTGTGCCGCCTGCGTAGGCTGAGATTCTTGCACAGCCTGCGGTGGTGTTTGTGTGTGCTCGCTCATTCGAGCCTCCTCACATGGGGGAACGCGGCCGGCCGGCTGCTTGTGGCAAGCGGTCGGCCGCATGTGATTGATTGCTGCGTTACGGATTGGTGCGGATCAGATCGGTGCAGATCAGACCTGTATGAAACTGACCGGCGCGAATCACTTCTTGCTTTCGATTTGCTTCTGCAGGTCGGCGAGGATCTGCTGGAGCTCCTCCGGCGTGTAGCTGTCGGCGAGGGAGGCGGTGCCGCCGGACTGCTCCTGCAGGGCGTTCTCCACGTCCTTGTCGGCGGAGATCTTAGCGATCTTGAGGTACAGCTCGTTGTTCGCGTCTTCCTTACGGGCGGCCCAGATGTTGATGTACGGGTGGGCTTCCTCGGTGTCGGCGGAATCTTGGTAGAGGGCGTCGGTGGGCTTGAGGCCCGCGTCTTCCACGTAATCGTTGTTGATGACGCCGGCGGCGATCTGCGAGTCGCTCAGGGAATGGGCGATCTTGTTGCCATCGAGGGCGGTCACCTTCACCTTGGACTTGTCGGTGTCGATGTCGGACGGCGTGGTGAAAGCGGTCCAGTCACCTTTGAGGGTCACGAGGCCTGCGGACTTGAGCACGCCGATGGCGCGCGCCTGGTTCGTCTCGTCGTTGGGGATGGCGACGGTGTCGCCCGCCTGGATGTCGTCGACGGACTTGTACTTGGAGGAATACAGGCCCAGCGGGTAGACCGCCGTGCCGCCGATCGGCTGCAGGTCGGTGTTGTTGCTCTCGTTGAAGTTCGCCAGATACAGGATGTGCTGGATTTCGTTGAGGTCGATCTGGCCGGCGGCGAGCGCCTTGTCGACGGCGGCGTAATCCTGGAAGTCCTGGATGGTGACGTAGATGCCCTGCTCCTGCGCCTTCTGCTGGAACACCGGCCACTGCTTGTCGGTGGCACCAATCACGCCGATCACCACCGGGTTGTCTTTGGTGCCCTTGGCGGCGTTCTTGCCGGAGTTCTTTGCGTGCACGCCCACGAGCACGCCTGCGACGACGAGCACGACCACGATGACGGCAATGATGATGTTGCGCGCCGTGTGGTTGACGCGCACCGGTTCCTCGGGCGCGGCGGATTGTGCATTTGTCGGATTCTTCTGGGGTTCCTGTTCCTGTGCCATGATGTCCTTCTTTCTCGTTGGTGAATGCCTGTGATTCAGATGCGTATGGTTTGGATGCTCTTGATACAGACCACTTTCTGATGTGTGTCACACCATACGTGACGATTCGCGGTAAAACTGCCGCGCGCCTATACGACTTCCTTATGGCGCCTTCAAACGCCCTGCGCACACAGTCGAGTCCAAGCGAATGATTTTCCCCAAGGGAACCACCCGTCCGGATACACCGAGGAACACCTCGACGCAGCCGCCATGGAACCCAACAACAGGCCCCGCAAGACCCCCGGACCACACAAAACCCAGCGAGAAGACCCTCGAACCGATCGACGACACCACAACATCAACACCAACCGACACCACCAACACCAACCGCCAACAAAGATGTTGCGACAACCAATAGAATTCGCCCAACGGCGCCACAGCCGCCACCGGAACCCACCCGCGACATCCATCATCGGCGACCCATTCAAAGGGGCGCAAAAGAAAGAGGCTGCGGCCCCCGGGAGGGATCCCCAGCCTCAGCCTTCGGTGGCAAAAGCAAAACCGCCGGAGACGGAAGCCACAGGCCCCCGGGAAGGGACCCGGCCCCGCCTCCGGCGGCACCCGCCTACGCGTGCACCGCGTACCAGGCGAGGCCCTCGGCACGCCAGCCCACACGCACCAGCATGTCGTCCTCCGCCTTGTTCAGCGTGTAATTATGCGCGCCCGCCCTGGCATTCGGATTGTACTCACGGCACAAGGGGGCGCGGCCCGGATTCTCCGCGGAATACCAGCCGACGCCCTCGCTCTTCCAGCCCGCCTTCACGAGCATGTCGGCCTCAGCCTTGTTCATCGTGTAATGATGGTCGCCCGCGTTCGGATTGTACAGACGGTACACGGGCGTGCCGCTCTTCGCGGGAGCCGTCCAGCCCACGCCCTCGCTCTTCCAGCCGACCGCGGCAAGATGGTCCCTCTCCGCAGCGTTCCCCGTATAGAAATGCTCACCGCTGTTCGGATTGTACAAGCGGAACATCGCCACCGTCGACGCAGGCTTGACGGCTGTCGAAGGCTTCGTTGCCGACGCAGGCTTGACGCCGGTCACATGGCCGGTGAACCCGCTGTCGCCGTACATGAGGATGCCACCTGCGAAGTCGTAGGAGTACGACGCCTTCGCGTCATACTCCTTCCACGTGACCACCCCGCGCTTCGCATCCAGCACGCCGCCCGCAGGGGACGTGTGCGATGGCGCCACGAACGAGCCATCCGTCCAGCGCGGCGCCGGAAGGCTCACCGAGCCATCCGCGTTCACCGTCAGCTTCACACTCGGACGCACATTCTGCATGCGCGGACCATACTGCCAACCCCAGTTGAAGTTCGTCATCTTCGACAACGGGGACAGATCAAGCACCCGGGTACCACTCAGCCGCAGCGACTCGAGTTTCGTCAGCTTCGACAACGGGGACGCATCAGACACCCCGGTATTCATCAGACCCAGATACTCGAGGTTCACCAGCTTAGACAACGGGGACACGTCAGACACCCGGGTATTCCCCAGATCCAGATACTTGAGTTTCGTCAGCTTAGACAACGGGGACACGTCAGACACCCGGGTACTATCCAGATCCAGACTCGTGAGGTTCGCCAGCTTCGACAACGGGGACACACCAGACACCCCGGTATAGCCCAGATCCAGCTTCTCGAGTTTCGTCAGCTTCGACAACGGGGACACATCAGACACCCGGGTATCCCGCAAATCCAGAGTCTTGAGGTTCACCAGATTCGACAACGGAGACACATCAGACACCCCGGTACCATCCAGAGTCAGCTCCTTGAGCTTCGTCAGCTTCGACAACGGTGACACATCAGACACCCCGACATACTGCAGATCCAGATGCTCGAGTTTCACCAACTTCGACAACGGAGACACATCAGACACCCGGGCCTCCCACAGAATCAGACTCGTGAGGTTCGTGAACACCTGCAGGCCCTGCAAGCTCAATATACCGGTAGCTTCGGGATAGATATAGGTGTCGAGATCGAGGGAAGTGGTGTCCTTCACGTCCTTGGATGTGAGCACCTCTCCCGTTTTGCCCTTGTCCCCCTTCACCTGCTCGGCTACGCCCTGCGCGAGGGCCTTGTCAGGGAAGCACTGCGCTATGGTCGACCTGTCCGGCACGCACTGCGACGCGCCACCGGACGCCGCACCCGCGCCCTCAGCCGCGGAAGCCAGCCCCCCCGGAAAACAACATGCCAACGGCGGCCAGCACGGCCACCACCCTCGATACACGTCCCATGATCGGAAAAACCTTCTTTCTCCTTCCACCGGGGACATCCGACACCCCCCTCACG
>JAQXZM010000034.1 GCA_029227215.1 Bifidobacteriaceae bacterium
GATAACCGAATCACAGTCTTGCGGCGGCCATGGCCCGGGGGAAACGCCCAGCCCCATTCCGAACCTGGAAGCTAAGGCCCGGCACGGCGATGGTACTGCACCCGACAGGGTGTGGGAGAGTAGCACGCCGCCGCACTAAACTTAACAAACCCCAGACAATCGTCTGGGGTTTTTGTATATTCGGATACAAGCCTTGAACCGAATCTGGCTTTCGGCAAAGGCCGTCCTCTCATAAAGTGCAAGTCAGAAGGGCAGGTGTCATGGCGTACTACTTCGTACCCAAACGTTGCCCTTCCACGAGCAAAATCATGTATGTACAGCGCCAGACGGCGTTGCAGGCCGCTGATCAGAGCGAGCAGGAGCGCGGCGTGCGCCTATGGGTTTACAAGTGCTCGTATTGCGGCACCTGGCATCTCACGCACACCCCGCCTCGCGCAGACTTCGGTGCATCCGAATCCTTGAACTCTCGCGCCCACAAACCCCATTCCCGCAAGCGCGGCTACAAGCCTCGTAGACGGTAAGTTGCAAGAGGCAAATTCTACAGTCCGCTGTATCTCTTGGCGGCATCATCTCAAGCATCAGAAGCCAAAGTTCGGCTCACTATCTTCTGCCCAACTTGGCATATTGGCCAGCATTTGCCGGAATATTGGCCTCGGATGCTGGCTGGAACCGTAAGTTGGGCGGGGCTGAGCTCGCCCAACTTGGGGTCGCGTCCGGTTGGTTAGTGACCAGTTGATCACTGGCAGCAGATACGGCGGATCACTTTTTGTTCTTGAGGCCTTTGCCGACGCCGATGATCGCGTCCACAGCCATGCCGATGGCGACCGATGCGGCGGCGCTGGCGGCACCCGCGATCGCCGCCTGCACAATCTTGAGCCCCTTGGATTCGGGATTGAAGCCGTGCTTGGCGACGCCTGCGCGCCATGCGCGGGTGGTGGCGGCATCCACGAGGATGGATCCCAACGAGGTCGCCACAAGGCTGAAAACGGTGCGCATGGGGCCGTTCGGATCGGCCTGGGCGCGCTCCGTACCGTCTTTCACGGCGTCATTGGCGTGATTGATCAGACGAATGATCTCTTCTTTGTGTTGCATAGGTTTATTGTATGGCGATTCGTCGCGGGCTTGCTACAGTGGTGATATGTCGCAAGAACATTACGGTCGCATCGTTCTTCTCAGGCACGGCGAGACAGCCTGGAGCATCTCCGGGCAGCACACGGGCCGCACGAACATCCCGCTGACGTTCACGGGCGAGGATCAGGCCCGTGATGCCGGCGAGAGGTTGCGTTCGCGCTTCCCCGAGGGGTTCCCGCCCGATCATATCTTCGTCTCCCCGCTGGAGCGCGCCCAGTCCACGGCGCAGCTCGCGGGATTCACCAATTACCAGGTCACGTCGCAAATCGCCGAGTGGGACTATGGCCCCGCGGAGGGGCGCACCCGTTCGATGATGGCACAGGCGCTGGGCGTGCCGTCGTGGAACGTGTGGGACACCGGCCCGCTGGACCTGCCGGAGGACCTTCAGGGCGAGCACAACGAGATGCTGCCGGATGGCACGATGGTGCACGTCGTCAACGGCCGCGGCGAATCTGCGGAGGACGCAGCGCGCCGTACAAGTGGCCTGCTTGACACGATTGAGCCGATTCTGCTTGGCGGCGAGGACGTGCTGTGCGTGGCGCACGCGCACATCCTGCGCCTGCTCACCTCCGTGTGGCTCGGCCAGCCGGCGGATTTCGCCCGCCATCTCGAACTGGACACCGCGCATTTCGCAATCCTGGGCTTCCACAATGACGAACATGTGATTGAGGCCTGGAACCTTTAGAACCGCCGAACCGCAGAAGTCGAACACGTGTCGAACAAACGACATAACGTCGAACTTCTGCGGTTTTTGCCTCTTCTTCCGCCCATCGTTCCCTTATTTTGTGTGTTGCGGGGCTATCTCGTGATAACCTAAAACAGGTAATAAGCTTTACTCCGTCCCTCAGTGCTGAGGGGTGGGAGGAGGGAAGAGGCATATGATCACTATGATCGGAAAGTCCATCCGACGGTGGTGGGCGTTATTCACTTTGCCTACGTTCTTGGCGTTCATTTTGGGGTTCCTCGCGCCATTCGTGATTGGCGTGTACCTGAGCTTCACGAAGTTCACGACCCTCTCGAACGCTAAGTGGATGGGTACGAGAAACTATCAGCGTGCATTGTCGGATCCGATTTTCTGGCACGCGCTGTGGTACACCACACTGTTCACGATCATCACCACGATCATCATCAACGTGGTGGCGTTCGCCATCGCCTACATGTTCACCAAGGCGCTCAAAGGCGCGACGCTGTTCCGCACGGTCTTCTTCATGCCGAACCTCATCGGCGGCATCATCCTGGGCTATGTGTGGCAGCTGCTGCTCAACGGCGTGCTGGCGCATTGGGGCGTCACGCTCACCTACTCTGAGGTCTACGGTTTCTGGGGCCTGGTCATCCTGCTGTGCTGGCAGCAGATCGGCTACATGATGGTCATCTATATCGCCGGCATGCAGGCGCTGCCGAGCGACGTGATGGAAGCCGCGGCAGTGGATGGCGCGTCCGGCTCGCAGACGCTGTTCCATGTGACGATTCCGCTCATGATGCCGTCCATCACCGTGTGCACGTTCCTCACGATCACCAACGGCTTCAAGCTGTTCGATCAGAACCTCGCGCTCACCAACGGCGCTCCGTCGAAGATGTCTGAAATGCTCGCCTTGAACATCTACAACACCTTCTATGGCCGCCCGGGCTTCGAAGGCGTCGGCCAGGCGAAGGCCGTGATCTTCTTCATCATCGTCGCCATCATTTCTCTTCTGCAGAACAAGCTGACCACGCGCAAGGAGGTGGAAGCCTGATGTTCAAGCCGTATCACCAGAACGATAACGACGATTCCCCCAAGGCAGATCCCAGCGAAGTGAACGGGATGTTCGACATCCTTGATGCCGCGGGCGAACACAAGGTGGAGCCTGCCGCTCCTGCGCAGCCCGCTGCTGGGGCTGCTGGTGCGGCTCAGCCTGCTGGCGAGCAGATCGATTTCGACGCAGCGCTCAAGCAGGCCGACATCAAGCCTCTTGACATGGCGGGTGCCAAGCCCGCTGGCGTGGAGACCGTTGATTTCTCCGCCGTGGGCAAGCCGGTGACGGTGGCCCAGGCCGTGGCGAACACGACGACGGCCGTGGTGGGCAATTCCGCTGCCGCCGCGCAGCCTGCCGCTGTGGCTGCCGCTGCCGTGGCGAATGGCGCGCCGATGACGCCGGCTGCCGCGCCGGTTGCACTTGGTGCTCCTGCTGCTCCGGTCGCCGCACAGCCTGTGGCTCCTGTGACTGCCGCTCAGCCAGGTGCCCCTGCTCAGCCGGCTCTCGCACAGCCGGCTGCTGCACAGCCGGTCGTTGCTCAACCGATTGCGCAGACCGAGAACTTCGCGTTCCCCGCGCCGGTGGCGACGCCGGCATCCGCGACCGTTCAGACGGATGTCTCCGACCTCCCGCCGGTCATTCCACAGCCTGCCGCGAATCAGCCTGTTGTGGCTCAGCCAGTTGCCGAGGCAGCCGCCAATGAGGCACCTGCGGCGGCAGTGAAGTTCGATCAGACCGAGAAGCCGGTGGCGAATGTGCTCACGCCGGCCGCCAGCGCGCCGATTGCGTTCGATGCGGCTGAGAAGCCGGTGAATGAGGTTGCCCCGGAGCTTGCCAAGCCTGCGGAGCCCGTGGTTGAGGCGAAGGCTGAGAAGCCTGCTGCCGAGACCATCGATTTCACGGCTGCCGAGAAGCCGGCCGAGGGCGCCGCTGCTGCTCCGGCCGAGGTCGCTCCTGTGGCTCCCGCCGTGGATGCGCCCGCTGCGGCGCCCGCTGCCGCCAGCGCAGAGGCAGAGGCCAAGGCTGATGCCGCAAAGGCTGATGTTGCTGAGGCTGCTGCAGAGGTCAAGGATGAAGCCAAGGCAGAAGCAAAGGCGGCGGATGTCCAGACGGAGCCCGCAGCCCAGCCCGCGCCGGTCGCTGCTGCAGCGCCTGCGGTTCCCGTTGCGCCTGCAATCCCTGCGGTTCCTGCGGCTTCGGCGGCAAAGCCTGCCGCGGCGGTTGCCGCATCTATGCCCCCAGTGAAGGTCGCGCCTGCCGCCAAGCAGTCAACCGTCAAGCAGGCCGCTGCCAAGCCGGTCGTGGCGCCAGCCGCCGCTTCGGCCACGAAGACGGCTCCGACACCGGCTGCCGCTCCCGCACCTGCCGGCAACGCGGCGCCCGCCGCGGTCGTTGCCAAGACTCCGGCTCCCGCAGCCGGCAATGGCGGCGGCAAAGACGGTGGCAAGGGCAAGAAAGGCAAGAAGAAGAGCGATGACGAATCCTTCGGTCGCTCCGGCATGCTCAGCAAGGTGCGCCACGGCACCGCATGGACGGTGTTCTTCGCCATCCTCTCGCTGCTGTGGATCTACCCGATCGTGCTGGTCTTCATCAACTCGTTCAAGAAGAAGCAGTTCATCACGGGTTCCGCCACCTTCGAGCTGCCGAACGATGCGAACTGGGCGGGCCTCGACAACTACTATCGCGGTGTTGAACAGACGAACCTCTTCGCAAGCTTCGGCTGGACCGTGTTCATCACGGTGGGCGCCGTCGCGCTGATCCTTGTGTGCACGAGCATGTGCGCATGGTGGATTGTGCGAGTCAACAACCTGTTCGCCAAGATCATCTACATGCTGTTCCTGTTCAATATGATCGTGCCGTTCCAGATGGTCATGTATCCGCTGTCGAAGATCGCCAACATGATGGGCCTCGACACCCCGTGGGGCCTGTGGATCATCTACCTGGGCTTCGGCGCGGGCCTGTCGGTGTTCATGTTCACCGGTGTCATCAAGGGCCTGCCCGCCGAGATCGAGGAATCCGCCATGATTGACGGCGCGTCCGTGCCGCAGACGTTCTTCGGCATCGTGTGGCCGATGATGAAGCCGTCGATGGTGTCCGTTGCGATTTTGCAGACCATGTGGATCTGGAACGACTACCTTCTGCCGTACCTGATCCTCGACATGAAGAAGTACAAGACCATGTCGATCGCCGTGCAATACCTCAAGGGTGGCTTCGGCTCCATCGATATGGGCGCCATGATGGGCTGCCTGGTGCTCGCCATGCTGCCAATCATCATCTTCTACCTTGTGTGCCAGAAGTACATCATCGCTGGTGTGACTGCTGGCGCAGTCAAGGGCTGATACGTTTCCCGAACCCTTCCTGATGGCGGGGCCTGTGGATTGCCACAGGCCCCGCTTTTTGCGTGCTGCGGGGTGGGGATGGGACGGAATGAGACTGGCCGCGGCGTCTGGCCGCGGTGTCTGCCCGCAGCGTCTGGGGAATCGGCACCGTGTGCGTGACGGCGCACCCAGTGGGCTGGTTGCCGGTTGCCGTCGCGGGAATCGGCCGTCGATCGGGTACCCGTGTGCGCGGTGGCGCACCCGGCTGGCGGATAGGTGGAGGAAAGGGTCTCGGCGGCTGCTTATCTCGGCTCTCGTGTGCGCGGTGGCGCACCCGGTGGACGGATGGGAGGGGCAGCAGGGCGACGTGATGGCCGAAACGCGCCTTGCGACACACGCGGAATTGTGATGATTGTGTGAAGATGTGGATCCGAGCCAGCACCGATCCAAGGAAACCTCGACAGGCCGCCTGTGCCCGCTCCGCGCCCGCTCCGCGCCTGCCCCGCGCCTGCCCCGTGCCCGCTCCGCGCCCGCCCCACGCCGCCATTTCCGCGCCATTCCTGCGCCGTCTCCGCCCCTCCGCACAGATGCCCCAACCGCCGCCTCCCTTGCACACGCGCCTTGCGGCAGGCTGGGTGTTCGATTATTTTTTCGGCGTGTCGTACAGCTCAAGGCGATTCACCCTGCTGGTTTGGGTTACAATGATTGCAGATTCGCGGGAATACCAGATGGGTTTGCAGCGAAAACATCGCGAACAGACCGGGGAGCGGTCTGGGAAAATGCAGATTCCGTTTGAGTGTTCTTGTGGATTGACGCATAATAGGTTTGTGAAACAGTCAGGGGCGAGGTTGCCCCAGGCATTCATCGAGAGAAAGGTTCGACGATGAATCGAAACGTGAAGAAGGCCGCCAGCGTTATCGCTGTGGCCGCCATGTCCATGGCCGGACTCGCCGCGTGCGGTTCCAAGTCCAACGACGCCGGTGGCTCCTCCAAGGGCGGCAAGGTCTACTACCTGAACTTCAAGCCTGAGGCAGCCGACGCATGGAACACCCTCGCGTCCAAGTACCAGAGCGAGACGGGCACCGAGGTCAAGGTCGTCACCGCAGCCTCCGGCACCTACGAGTCCACGCTGAAGTCCGAGATGGACAAGGACGAGGCCCCGACGCTGTTCCAGGTCAACGGCCCTGTCGGCCTGGCGACCTGGGAATCCTACTGCGCCGACATGAGCGACACCGAGCCCTACGCTCAGCTCAACGACCAGTCCGTGGCCCTCAAGAATTCCGATGGCACCGTCGTCGCCGTCCCGTATGTGAACGAGACCTACGGCATCATCTACAACAAGGACCTGCTCAACAAGTACTTCGCGCTCTCCGATGCGAAGGTCAAGTCCGTGGACGAGATCAAGTCCTTCGATACCCTCAAGGAAGTCGCTGATGACATCCAGGCCCACAAGACCGACCTGGGCGTTGACGGCGCCTTCACCTCCGCCGGCTTCGACAGCTCCTCCGACTGGCGCTTCAAGACCCACCTGGCGAACATGCCTCTGTACTACGAGTTCAAGGACGACAACGTCACCAACGAGCCCGCCACCATCAAGGGCACGTACCTGAACAACTACAAGAACATCTTCGACCTGTACATCACCGACTCCACCACGGATCCGTCGCTCCTCAGCTCCAAGACCGAGACCGATGCCGAGACCGAGTTCTCCGGCAACAAGGCCGTGTTCTTCCAGAACGGCACCTGGGCCTGGACCAACCTGCAGAAGGCTGGCATGAGCGCTGACTCCCTGGGCATGCTCCCGATCTACATCGGCGTGCAGGGCGAAGAGAAGCAGGGCCTGACCACCGGTTCCGAGAACTACTGGTGCATCAACAACAACGCGTCCGATGCCGACAAGAAGGCCACCAAGGAATTCCTCAAGTGGCTCATCACCTCTGACGAAGGCAAGTCCGCCCTCACCAACGACATGGGCTTCGTGACCCCGTTCAAGAGCATGAACGACGAGGAGACCGACAACCCGCTGGTGAAGATCGCCAAGGCTGATACCGCCAACACCGAGACGACCTCCGTCAACTGGGTGTTCAGCATGATGCCTTCCGAGAACTGGAAGAACGGCGTGGGTAGCGCACTGCTCAACTACGCTCAGGGCACCGGTTCCTGGGACGACGTCCAGAAGGCTTTCGTGGACGGCTGGGCAACTGAGTACAACCTGACTCACGAAAGCTGAACGCGCTGATATCTCTTAACGCCTGAACCGCTTGGGTGCATGAGGATGCACCCAAGCGGCGACGGCAACTCCTAACCCCCTTCCTGATGGTGGCGCTCGCGACTGCAAGGTCGCAGGCGCCACCATTCCGTTTGTTTGAAGATCGACGGTAAGCTGAATCATTGACCAGTAAGCAGTGCAATCACGCGCACGTCGACGGATCGCGCACAGAAGACACAGAAAGGCGGCGGCACACCGATGAGTTCCCTTTTCGATTACGATTCCCCCTTCATGCGGGGGCTCGAATGGCTCGTCGACGTCATCTGGGTCAACATCCTGCTCATCGTCACATCGCTGCCGGTCGTCACCATCGGCGCGGCGCTCACCGCGTCCTATGACTCGCTGCGCCGCATCCGCGAGGGCGAGGGGCACGTGACGCGCGCATACTTCCGCGCGTTCGCCGCGAACTTCGGCAAGGCCACGGCGCTGTGGGCGGTGTACGGGATCATCGGCGCCGGGCTCGCCTACACGTGGATCGTGCTGCGCATCGACGGGCTGCTCATCCCCAAGATCGCGTTCAGCGTACTGTGGGTTATCGGCTTCGAATGGGTGTGGTACCTGCAGTCCCGCTTCGAGAACACGGTGGGCGTCACGCTGCGCAATTCCCTCCTTTTTGGGATTTCCTATGCGATGGCGACGATCGCGCTCGCCGCCATCGACGCGATTGCGATCTATGTGCTCTACGCCAGCTTCATGTACTTCATTCAGGGCCTGTTCCTGCTGGTGGTGCTGGGGCCGGGATTCGTGCTGTCGATCCATGTGCCGATTCTCGAACGGGTCATGAAACCGCAGATCCAGGCCGGGAAGCAGGCTCGCACACAGGCGGATGCCGAGGAGCCGACGCAGGCCGACGAATCGGGCGCGTGAATCGCCCCGTTCGTGCCGCCGTTGCGGTACGATTCAAATCGATGTGAGCTACGCTAGCGTCAGTCTCCCTCGCGGACCTTCCGTAGAATAATCCGCAGGACTATCCATGGAGCTTTTCGCGTGACCTTTCGCGGTGCTTTCTGCGGGATAATCCACGGGAATTTCTCGGGGCCGTATGACTTGGGGTTATTCGAGTTCAGGAGACACCTGGCGGGCGGGAACATGCGCGACAGCCATGCAACCATGAGCAACCATGCAACCATGAGAGGGGTGGTCCGATGCCGAGGCATATTCAGAGTGCTTTGGACGCTGACTATTCGTACGACTATGCCTCCGACACTCTGCGCCGGAACCATCCGGGCCTGAAACGCGCCCAGACGGTGCTCGTCATCGTGCTGCTCGCCGTTATCTTCATTGGCGCGGGCGCCTCCTATTACTCTTACACGCGCTTGTGCTCGCAGGCACGCCGCATCCAGACGCTCGAGCAGAACGCCATCAAGTCCATGACGGCCGGCGCCTCCGGCACGCCATCCGACTACCTCACCGCGCTCAAGGGCAACCTTGCGGACGCGCAGAGCAGCACCTCCCAGGCGCGCGCCATCACGCACAGCGGCCTGTGGGACGCCTACACGCACATCCACGGCTACAGCGCCGACGCAAAGACGCTGCGCTCCATGACCGAGATCATGGACTCCATCGCCACCGACACGCTGCCGCAATACACGACGGCGCTCGACGGCGTGAGCGGTGCCTCCCTGTACAACGCGGACGGCAGCCTCAACGTGGCGCCCATCACCGATGCCGTGAACGGCATCGCTAGCATGAACAGCGGCCTTAAGCAGCAGCTCGACGACATGGGCGCGCTCGCCGAACCGCGCGACCAGACGCTGTACGACGTGTTCGAGGCCGTGATGAGCAGTTCGTCGTCCGTGCTCACCCAGATGCAGTCGCTCTCCGGCCTCTACGAGTTCCTGCCCAGCCTGCTGGGCGCCACGAGCTCGCGCACCTACATCGTGCTCGGCGAAGAGACCGGCATGGGCATGCCCGCGGGCGGCGACATCGAGTCGGTGGGCTGGGTGACGGCGAACGGCGGCAAGTTCACGGTCAGCGACTTCTACGCCTCCGACGTGTGGGCGCAGGACGCAGGCGTGGCGGACGTGACGGGCGATCAGAACAACCTGTTCAACGTCATCTCCGGCGTCAGCTACGGTTCGGACTTCTCCACCATCACCGCCAACCCGAACTTCCCGGACGTTGCGACGCTCGCCAACGACTTCTGGGGCGCCACCGGCTACGTGGGCACCAGCTCGAGCGCCGACGGCGTGATGATGTTCGACCCGTGGGCGCTCCAGCAGCTCGTGGCGGTGGGCGGCGACCTGACGCTCAACGGCGGCCTGAAGCTCACCGCGGACGACACCGCGCAGTTCCTCGCGCACGACATCTATGATTCCGTGGACGCGGATTCGTTCAAGACGTACTACACCGAGATCGTGAGCGGCATCGTCAACAACGCGTTCTCCGACATGACGATGGACAAGCTGCTCAAGCTTTCCGACGTGCTCGTGCAGTGCGCCGAGGGGCGCCACGCCTCGCTGTGGTCGTTCCATTCGGAGGACCAGGCGACGCTGCGCGCCACGAAGCTCGCCGGTGAGGTCTCCTCAGACACGGCGAACCCGGTGGTGGGCGTGTACAACATGCAGAAGCACACGTCCGCGATGGACTGGTACCTCAAGCGCGTGAGCACCGTCACCAAGACCGCTGACGAGACGTACCACGTGCGCTTCGAGCTCAACAACACGCTTGGCAGCGCGGTGGGGATGTCCAGCGCGATCGTGGGCGCCGCGAACGGCGAGGCGCAGGTGGGTCACCAGCTGCAGCGCGTGTATGTGTACACGCCGGCGGGCGCCACGATCAGCGGTTTCAGCGTGCAGTCCGGCGCCGACGTGCAGACGGTGCCGATGGGCTCCACCACGGTCTACACGTTCCAGACCGACATCGGCATGGCGGCGAACGACGTGATCGAGTTCGACGTCACGTGCGCCAAGGGCGCGGCGAACCTGCTGCTCGACCAGACGCCCGGCAGCTCCGACGACCTGGGCGTGACGTATGACTACGGGCTGTGATTTGACTGCGGGCTGTGGCCTGACGGCGGGCTGTGATTGATGGGCAGCCTCTCGTTCCTGGAGGGTGATGGCGCGGCGTGTTGCGGAAATTTCGCGACACGCCGCGCTGTTTTTTCCGATACTCACACTTTCGCCATATTTGAGCGGTTATGTTGGTAGGTAACAGAATTGACCCAGGGACAAGGAAGAGCGTCATGGCGCGAAAAGTCACCTCGGGGGCCAAGGACGGCGCCGATGCCGTGACAGGGGAGTTCCCCAGCGTCCGTCGCGCCGAGGCCCGCCGCACCGAAGCCGGTGGCATGACGGCTACCGATTCCGGGGGCATGCATGCCTCCGACACCGGCTCGTACCCTGCCTATACCCCCATCACCATCACGACGAGCCAGCCGCTCGTGACCGATGCGATTGCCACTGATGCGCTGGCAACGGATGCGCTGGCCACCGATGCGATGGAGGTGGCGCGATCCGAGCAATCTGCGCGATCCGAGCAATCCGCGCGACCTGCAGTCTCCGCGCATTCTGAGAGACCTGTGCGTTTTGCACAACCTGGGCACTCTGCGCATTCCGGTCATCCAGACCGGCCGCACCGCGCGGCGCGTGAAGAACGCGCCACGTCCAGCGCCGCCAACAGCGCCAACAATACCGGTCTTCACGAGCCCATCGATGAAAGCACCGGCAGCACGGGGCTCGTGGTGCTGCTGTGGGTGGCCGTCGTGGGCATCATCGCCGCGTTGGGCATCTGGTGGTTGTTGCCGTCGCTGCCGGCGCAGAATCGCAGCGCACTGCCCGCGTGGTACCAGCGCGCCGTGGACGACCCCGATTGGAGGGCGGAGGGCGCCGAATACGTCCCGCTTCTCGTGGGCGCCACCATCGTGGTGCTCTTGCTGGCGGTGCTGCTGCACCGGTGGATCCTCTCGGCGGTGTGCATCGCGTGCATCATCGTGGAGCTGGGCTGCGGCATCGGCTACTTCGTGTCGGCGGGCACCAATCCGCAAGACACCGCGGTGTATCTGCGCAGTGGCAGCACCGAGCAGGCGATGGCGGTGCCGCATCCCTCTGGCTCCATTTCCCGTTCCTGAAATTTCTCTGTGAGTGTAAAGAATGGACTTGCGTTTTCAAACTTGAGTGTAGTAGACTCAAGTTTTGTAAACGGAAGTCAGGAAGAACCTGATGCAGGCAGACCGTGACGTAAGCCCGAGAGGCGGTCGCGGCACGGCGATGCAGCAGCGCTCCAATGGCATCCGGCAGGACGAATAGAAAACACAGAAAGACACAGAAACGCGCGGCGGCTGCGCGACGTGCCCGGATGCGCCACACACAGGCGCTCTGAAGCAGTCAACGAACGTGCAGGCCGTGCGAATGGAGGAACAATATGGGACGCGCAGTTGGCATTGATTTGGGAACCACCAATTCCTGCATCGCAACCCTGGAAGGCGGTCAGCCGACCGTCATCGTGAACGCCGAGGGCGCTCGCACCACGCCGTCCGTGGTGGCATTCAGCAAGTCCGGCGAGATTCTCGTCGGCGAAGTGGCAAAGCGCCAGGCCGTGACGAACGTTGACCGCACGATCAGCTCCGTCAAGCGCCACATGGGCACCGACTGGACCGTCGACATCGACGGCAAGAAGTGGACCCCGCAGGAGATCTCCGCACAGATCCTCATGAAGCTCAAGCGCGACGCCGAGGCATACCTGGGCGAGCCGGTCACGGATGCCGTCATCACATGCCCGGCGTACTTCAACGATGCTCAGCGCCAGGCCACGAAGGACGCTGGCACGATCGCCGGCCTCAACGTGCTGCGTATCATCAATGAGCCGACCGCCGCGGCGCTTGCCTACGGCCTGGAGAAGGGCAAGGAGGATGAGCGCATCCTGGTCTTCGACCTTGGCGGCGGCACCTTCGATGTCTCCCTGCTGGAGATCGGCAAGGACGACGACGGCTTCTCCACCATTCAGGTGCAGGCGACGAACGGCGATAACCACCTCGGTGGCGACGATTGGGATCAGAAGATCATCGATTGGCTCGTCAGCGAAGTCAAGAACAAGTACGGTGTGGACCTGAGCAAGGACAAGATCGCCTTGCAGCGCCTCAAGGAGGCCGCTGAGCAGGCGAAGAAGGAGCTGAGCTCCTCCACGTCCACCAACATCTCGATGCAGTACTTGGCGATGACCCCTGACGGCACGCCTGTGCACCTCGACGAGACGCTGACCCGTGCGCACTTCGAAGAGATGACGTCCGACCTGCTCAACCGCTGCCGCACGCCGTTCAACAACGTGCTGAGCGACGCGAACGTGTCGGTCTCCGACATCGACCACGTGGTGCTCGTCGGCGGCTCCACCCGTATGCCTGCCGTGCAGGAGCTCGTCAAGGAGCTCACCGGTGGCAAGGAAGCCAACAAGTCCGTGAACCCGGATGAGGTCGTGGCTGTCGGCGCCGCCGTGCAGTCCGGCGTCATCAAGGGCGACCGCAAGGACGTGCTGCTCATCGACGTGACCCCGCTGAGCCTGGGCATCGAGACCAAGGGCGGCATCATGACCAAGCTCATCGATCGCAACACCGCCATCCCGACCAAGCGTTCCGAGATCTTCTCGACTGCGGAAGACAACCAGCCGTCCGTGCTCATCCAGGTCTACCAGGGCGAGCGTGAGTTCGCGCGCGACAACAAGCCGCTGGGTACCTTCGAGCTGAGCGGCATCGCGCCGGCTCCGCGTGGCGTGCCGCAGATCGAAGTCACGTTCGACATCGACGCCAACGGCATCGTGCACGTCTCCGCGAAGGACAAGGGCACTGGCAAGGAGCAGTCCATCACGATCACCGGTGGCTCCGGCCTGAGCAAGGACGAGATCAACCGCATGGTCGATGAGGCCAAGGCTCACGACGCCGAGGACAAGAAGCGCCGTGAGGACGCCGACACCCGCAACCAGGCCGAGGGCTTCGCATACCAGACCGAGAAGGTGCTCAACGACAACAAGTCCAAGCTCTCCGATGACGTGGTCAAGGACGTGACCGCCAAGATCGACGCCCTGAAGACCGCTCTCAAGGGTGACGACATCGACGCCATCAAGAAGGCACAGGACGAGCTGATGAAGTCCGCCCAGAAGATCGGCGAGGCCCTGTATGCGCAGGGTGGCGCCAATGGCGCTGCCGGTGCCGCGGGCGCGGCTGGCGCAGCAGGCGCCGCTGGTGCCGCAGGTGCTGCTGGCAACGCCAGCTCCTCCGATGATGACGTGGTGGACGCCGAGGTGGTGGACGACGACAACAAGAAGGACGGCGAGTGATGCCGGACTTCAACAAGGATGACTACCTGGCGGGGATGGGCGACGCCGACAAGCTCGCCCAGAACCCGCCGGCAGGCGGTGCTGCTGGTGCTGCTGGTGCCGGTGCGGTGGCTGATGATGCGGCGAAGGCCGCGGATGCCAAGCCTGCCGATGGTGCCACGGCCAATGGCGCTGCACAAGCCGCTGGCGCTGGCAAGGCAGATGCGAAGGCCGGTGCCGGTGGCAAAGCCGACGCTCAGCCGGATGCTCAGGCCGATGCCAACGCGGAATCCAATGCCGACGGAAGCCTGACCCCGCTGGGGCAGGCGAAGAAGGAAGCCGCGGATTACCTCGAGGCCCTGCAGCGTGAGCGCGCGGAGTTCATCAACTACCGCAACCGCATGTCGAAGGAACTCGACCGCAACCGCCAGCACGGCATCATCGACGTGCTCACCGCGTTGCTGCCGGCGCTTGACGACATCGACCGCATCCGCGAGCATGATGGCATGGACGATTCGTTCAAGGCCGTCGCCGCCAAGATCGACAAGACGTTCGCCAAGTTCGGCGTCGAGAAGTTCGGTGAGAAGGGTGAGCCCTTCGATCCGACGAAGCATGAGGCCGTGCTGCACCGGCAGGACGCCTCCGCGAAGACGGAGACCGTGGATGCCGTGGTCGAGGCCGGGTACCGCATCGGCGACCGCGTGATCCGCGCGGCGCGCGTCGTGGTGGTCGCCCCTGCGGACGACGCGCCTGCGGGTGGCGCTTCTGGCAACGGTAGCGCTTCCGATGCGGCGGCAGGCGATGGCGCTGCAAACACCGCGAATGGCGGCGCTGCGAACGGCGCAGCCAACAACTGATTCCAACGGGCGGCAATCCCCAGCCGGGTTGCCGCCCGGCATCATATCCATAACCAAACAAGGACTTTTCAAGGACTTATTCCAATCGATGCACCTATTGATGCACTTATCGATGCAATGCAGCCGCGAACCCGGCAATGCCATCACATGAGAAGGAGGAGTGGAAATGGCAGAGCAAGATTGGCTCACCAAGGACTTCTACGCGGTCCTCGGTGTCAGTAAGGATGCCAGCGACTCCGATATCACCAAGGCATATCGGAAGCTGGCGCGCAAGTATCATCCAGACCTTAACAAGACCCCTGAGGCGGAAGAGAAGTTCAAGGATATCTCCGAGGCCTATGACGTGCTGAGTAACAAGGAGCAGCGCCAGAAGTACGACGCGATCCGCTCCCTCGGCGCAGGCGGCGCCCGCTTCTCGGGCGGCAGCGGCGCCGGCGGGTTCGACGCCGGGCAGTTCTCGGACCTCTTCGGCTCGATGTTCGGCGGCTCCGGCTTCGGCGGCGGCCGCTTCAGCACGAGCGGCAACGGCGGCACCCATACCTACACCTACAGCACCGGGGCGGGCGGGCCGGACCTGTCCGACATCCTCGGCGGCATGTTCGGAGGCGGCGCCGGGGCGGGCGCTCGCGGCGGCTTCAGCGCGGCGCAAGAGACGCGCAAGGGCCATGACCGCAACGCGCACATCACCCTCACGTTCCGCCAAGCGGTGGAAGGCGCCACGGTGAGCCTCTCTGCAGGCGGCAGTTCGTTTAAGACGCGCATCCCCGCGGGTGTGCGCGATGGGCAGAAGATCCGCATCCCCGGCAAGGGCGAGCCCGGTGTGGGCGGCGGCGCGAACGGCGACCTCTACATTGCCGTCACCGTGAAGCCGGACCCGGCGGGCGTGTTCACCGCCGAGGGGCGCAACCTGCACATGCGCATGCCGGTCACCGCTGCCGAGGCGGTGCTGGGCGGCACTGTGGAGGCGCGCGACTTCAACGGCCACACGTTCAAGATCAAGGTGCCGCAGGGCTCTGGCAACGGCAGGAAGCTGCGCGTGCGCGGCCGCGGCATCGACGACGGGCGCGAGACCGGCGACCTTATCGTGGAACTGGACGTGCAGCTGCCCCAGGAGCTCAGCGCCGAGCAGCGCAAGGCGCTCAAGGCGTTCGACAAGGCGAGTGCGGCGTTCAACACCGACGTGGCGCGTCGCCGCGAGACCGGCGAAGGCTTCGGTGCCGGCTCCGGCGCTGAGGGCGGTGCCCAATGACGTCGCGCGTGGATCGCCAGATCAAGAAGGCGTACCTCGTGGCGGCGGCGGCGCTCGTGGAGGGCCGCGTGTCGCTCGACCAGATGGACGAGGCGGGGCTTAACGTGGAGCGGCCGATCTTCACGGTCGGCCAGGTGGCGCAGGTGGCGGACATCCACCCGCAGACGCTGCGCCAGTACGACAAGCTCAACCTCATCGTGCCCCGCCGCACGCCGGGCGGCGCTCGCCGCTACTCGCTGCGCGACGTGGACCGACTGACGCAGGCGCAGCATCTGGCGCAGGATGAGTCGATCAACCTGGCGGGCATCGCGCGCATTCTGCAGTTGGATGAAGAGAACCGCCAGCTGCGCCGCCAGATCGAGCGCCTTAAGCGCGGGGCGGATTCGTTCTTCGCTGCCGCCGTGGACGGCGAGGTGGTGGAGATCCGCCGCTCCCGCCGCGGCCACTCGTGGCGCAGGCCCCTGTTCAAGCCGCTCGAGCTCACCTCCACTGTGGAGGACCTCGACGATTACGACGAGGACGAGGATGATGGCGATGGCGATGGAACGGTGACGTATCGCGTTGTTGGTGGTGATAGTGCTGGCAAGAGGAATGCCGGTACTGGAAGTGCTGGCAGCAGCGGTCGCGCCGGCAAAGGCCGCACCTCCGTCATCACCGCCCAGTTGAACGATGATGACGATTCCGACGACGTTGATGACGACGATGATTCGGATGTCGATTCCGCCGCAGACATCGACTTCGACGACGAGGAATAGGGGAGCGGTTCGCGATTCCCAAGGGCTTGCGTCCTTTCCCCGAGACCTCACGCACTCTCGAGACCTCGTGCCGTCCTAAGGCCCCGCGCCCTTCCGAGGCCTCGCATCTTTCCCGCAAGGCTGCTGACATGACTCACCTCATGCCAGCGGCCTTTTCTTGTGCCGCTTGTGCCGAAGTCCCGCTAACAGCCGCGCCGTCAGCTGCCTCTCATGTTGCAAAAATAGTTGACCAACCTCACAATGTACAAAATTTCATACATCGGATGTACAAAATTTTGTACATCCGATGTACATTTTTTTGTACATTGAATGTACAAAAATGAAATCCGCCCGTATCATGGAAGCCATGAGTGACTATATCGACAGGCCGCTGGCGGATTCGCTGTTGCACGCCCGGCGTAAGACCGTGATTCTCGAGGGTGCGCGCGCCGTGGGCAAAACCATGATGATGCGCAAGCGCCTCGTGCCCGCAGGCTTTCGATACGAGACGCTCGCTGATGAAAACACCTATGCCTTGGCGAAATCCGATTTGCAGGGCTGGCTGGGCGGTCTCACGCTCCCCGTCGTCATCGATGAGGCGCAGCGCATCGCGGAGCTTCCGCTTGCCATCAAAGAAATCGTCGACGCGCTTACCGCCACAGGACCGCAAGTCGTGCTCACCGGCAGTGCCATCATCAGTCGCGATGGGCTCGACGGCAGCAATCCGCTGGCGCGCCGCGTGCAACGATTCACGATGAGCCCGCTCACGCAACGCGAGATGCATGGGGTGCCGCGCAGCCTGGTGGACGACCTGTGGGATGCCGAGCCCAACATGGATTTCAACCAAGCCATCACCCGCGCTGAGCTGTTCGACCTCATGGCGGCGGGCGGCTTCCCCGAATACAGCGCCGAGTACGCCGAGTACGAGGATTGGGAACGCGAACGCCTGGTGCTCGACGACATCCGAACGGTGCTGGGCGACACGATTCTGCCCGGGGAGAAGCTCGACGCCGCAATCGCGCAAAACGTGCTCGGCAGACTGCTCTCCACACCGGGCGGGATTTTGAACTCCAGTGCGCTCGCGGACCAGCTTTCGCTCGACCGCCGTACGGTGGACCGCTATGTGGGCGTCTTCATGAGGCGATTCCTCGTCACGGCGCTGCCGAATCTGCGCACCGCGCCGAATCGGCAGACGTTCTCCCGTTCGAAGATTCACCCGGTCGACACCTCGCTGAGCATCCAGACGCTGCTTTCCAAAGGTCGTGACCCACGCAAGAACCCGGTGGACTTCGGCAACACGCTCGAATCGTTCGTGGTCAACCAGGTCGTGCCGTCGGTCCAATGGTCCAAGACCCATCCGGATTGCTTCTACTGGCGCGAAACCGGATCGAACGCCAAGGAAGTGGACCTCGTGATGCGCAGCCGGGGCAAGCTCGTGGGCGTCGAGGTCAAGTCCTCGTCCAAGGTCGACAGGGAAGACTTCAAAGGCCTCGCGGAACTTTCCACTCATGAAGGCTTCTACCGTGGATTTCTCGTCTACACGGGAAGCCGCATCCTGCGCTGGCGCGACGACCTGTGGGCCCTCCCCGTCACCGCCCTGTGGCAGCCGGAGGCATTTGTCGAGAGCGGCGGTGGGTCCTCTGGCGAAGAACCCGATAGGGGAAAGGCCGTCGAAGAGGGATCCGGAGAGAACTGAGCGCTATCGACGCGGCTGTGTCGCCGTTGATTCGCGAGAATCTGCAGTGGCACTTGCGATCCAAAATCCCTCGTGTCGGTTATCGTGGGCAGGGAAATCACGTGCGCGTTCCGCTTGGCGGAGTGTGCACAAGGCTTGAGGATGGTGGTGCAATGGGAGAGGGACCCCGAGCAGCCTCGGTCGATGGCCTTGGCGGCGAGCGGGTGTGCTGCGACTGCCATAATGATGCTATGGTTTTTCTTGCAATCGCGATCGCGAATGGCGAGCTCGATTGCGCAGTTGGGGCAGAGGACCACAGGTAGGAGGGTAACCGTTGGGGTCACAAACACGTGGGCAGGATCCAACCAGGGGAATGCCAGCAGGGCATGAGTCGGCACGCGGCAACGGCGATCGGCGGTCGCAGGCCGGTGCAGGTCGCGATGGCGGCAGCTATCGCTTCTTCGACGGATCGTGGCTCATCGATCCCAAACTGGAGGAAGCGCAGGACGACCGTCATTCCATGACAGGCGGCCTGTCTGCTCCGCGCTGGCAGGTCGCGTTCCAGTTCGTCGTCGTGCTGCTCGACGTGGTGGCGATGGCGGCTTCCACGCTCATCGTCTTTGCGCTGTGGCCGCGGTCCCGCGACACGCTGGTGCACTGGGGCGCCCAAGGGCCGCTCGTGTTCATCGCCCTATCAAGCGCATTGTGGGTTCTGTGCCTCTACCTGTGCGGCGCCTACAACCGCCATGTGATGGGGGAGGGGTATGACCTCTACACGAAGATTGCCAATTCTTCGGTGATGAATTTTGTGATGGTGAGCGCTGCGTCATATTTCCTTGATGTCGACACCCCGCGATCCCTCGCGGTTTTCACAGCGATTCTGGGTGGGGTCCTTACCTGCGTGACCCGGTGGATGCTTCGCAATGTGTTGCGCAGGCAACGCAAGAGGGGTGAGTGCGCGTACAACGCTCTCATCGTGGGCTCCCCGGAAGGTATTCGCGCGTGCCTGAAGATGCTGCAAGACAACCCGATGGCAGGCTATCGCCCTGTCGCCGTGAGTGCGGTGAACCGGGGCGTGCCAACCACCGATCCGTCAGGCAAGGTCATCAACCACTTCAGCCCAGCGGTCTTCGAGCCGCAGAACGCCCGTGAGGAGCGGTTGCGCCAGGTTCCGTTCAATTCCCACTTGGCCCAGGCGGCACGTCATTATGGTGTCAAGACCGTGCTCGTGGCGGATGCCATCGACCGCACGTCCGTGGCGATGCGCGCGCTCGCGCTGTCCGTGGAATCGCAGGGCATCGAACTCGCGCTGAGCGTGGACGTGGCGGACGTTGCGGGCGCGGAGCTGCGTGTGCGCCAGGTGCCCGGCATGCAGATCCTCACCGCACGGCTCTCGCAATACACGTCGTGGGCGCGTTTCTGGAAGCGTTTCTTCGACATCGTGCTGTCGGGCATCGCGCTGATCATCCTCGCCATCCCGATGGCAATCGTGGCGATTCTTGTGCACCGCGAGGATGGCGGCCCCGCGATCTACACGCAGACCCGCGTGGGGCTGTATGGCAAGCACTTCACCATCTACAAGTTCCGTTCGATGCGCACGGACGCCGATGAGATTCGTGCGCGGCTCATCGAAGAGACGGGACAGCAAGACCGCTTCATCTTCAAGATGAAGGACGACCCGCGCATCACGAAGATCGGCAAGTTCATCCGCAAGACCTCCATCGACGAGCTGCCCCAGTTCTTCAACGTGTTCAAGGGCGACATGAGCCTCGTCGGCCCGCGCCCGCCGCTGCCCGAGGAAGTCGCGCGCTATGGCTCGCTGTATTCCTCGCGTCTGCTTGTGAAGCCCGGTATCACCGGTGCCTGGCAGGTTTCCGGTAGGTCTGACCTTTCGGCGGAGGAATCCGAGCGTCTCGATGTCTCTTATGTGGAGAACTGGTCGCTGACCGGCGATTTCGTCATCCTGTGCAAGACGGTCAAAGTGGTCTTGCTGGGAAGCGGATCGTACTGATCGCCACAACTTGCCACAACGGTGGCTTCAACGCCCTCTAGCGCGGGTTCCTGAAAGGAACGTGTGCAGAGGGCGTTCGCGTCTCTACTAAGACGCTACCAAGCTTCTGCCAAACCCCTGCCTTGCCTCTGCCAATGCTCTGCCGCGTACCTCGAACACCCCTTGCGAAACGGTTTGGTTGTGCTAGACAAAACGTAGTATTCTTATTGCTGATTGCCAGTGGCCTAAGGAGGTCACTGGTTCCCACCGTGCAACGGAGCCCATCCGCTGCACACCCACCACGAGATCGCAAGGCAGCGATGCGGAGCGGTCTCCCAACCGAAATCACTTATTCATACCGTCTGAAAGGACAGTAATGGAAGGGAATACTAGGCATCACAGCCTGGCGAGGAAGGCCGTCGGCCTTCTTGCGTCTGTGGCGACGTTGCTCACTGGCGGCGTGATCGCCGCATCTGCAGCGTCCACTGCCTCCGCGACCACCACGGTCAGCACTACCAGTTATGACAACACCCTGGGCAATGCCACGTTCGAAGCCGCCCGCAACCAGTACGGCCTCACGCGTGAGATGAAGGATGGCAACACCCTGCATGCGTGGATGTGGTCGTTCAACACCATCAAGAACAACATGAAGGCCATCGCCGAGGCCGGCTGGACGTCCATCCAGACCGAACCGATCCAGCTGTGCAAGCAGAACGCAGCGAACGGCAAGAAGTTCGCTGAGAACTGGTATTACGTGTACCAGCCCATCGACAACGATGAGATCGGCAACTTCGTGGTCGGCACGGAAGACGATTTCAAGGCGATGAACGAGGAGGCCCACAAGTACGGCATCCGCATCATCGTTGACGTCGTGGCCAACCACATGACGTCCGACTACAGCGCCATCAAGGGTCGCTGGGTGAATTCGAGCCTCTACCGCGGTGGCGGCAAGAGCTACGAAATCAAGAATTGGTCCGATCGTTATGAAATCACCCACAAGGCCCTTCTCGGCCTGTGGGAGATTGATTCCAACAATCCGACCACCGGGCAGTACATGCAGGAGTTCCTCAAGAAGGCAGTCGCCGATGGCGCCGATGGCTTCCGTTTCGATGCTGCCAAGCACATCGAGCTTCCGGGCGAGTTCTCTTCTGATTCCAACGGCTCCCCGTACTGGAATTACATTCTTGACAATGGCGCGCAGTACCAGTATGGCGAAGTGCTGCAAGACAATGTCTCCCGTGATGCGGATTACGCGAACCTGTTCAATAGCCATTCCAGCAACGGCGGCGGCGTGACCGCTTCCGGTTACGGCTACACTGTGCGTACCGCCATCACGAGCGGCACAATGCGTGCCTCTGATTTGTCTAGCTATGCTGACGCAGCTTCTCCGGACAACACCGTGCTGTGGGTCGAGTCCCACGACAATTACGCGAACTCCGACAAGCTGTCCGTGAAGATCACCGATGACCAGCTCAAGCTTGGCTGGGCGATTGTGGGCTCCCGTCAGGAAGGCATGGCGCTGTTCTTCGATCGTCCTGCAGGCTCCGGCGGCAACCACGATCAGTTCACTGAGCAGACGCAGCTGGGCGATGCCGGCTCCGACCTGTGGAAGGACAAGGCGATCACCGCCATCAATCACTTCCGCAACCAGATGGACGGCAACGTCGAGTACCTGCACAATGCAGGTGCCAGCGGCGACAATTCCAAGTGCCTGCTCGTCGAACGCTACAACACCGACAACAGCTCGGCTGATGATGGTGTGACCGTTGCCAACTCTCAGGGCGATACCTCTCTCGTGGGCACGTCCGTCAAGCTTGATGACGGTACGTACCCGGATCAGGCGAATTCCGGCAATTCCATCACCGTCAAGGGCGGCAAGATCACCGCCGGCACCGCCAAGAGCGGCGTGAGCGTGTTCTTCAACCCCGGCAGCGCCAACGTGCACGGTTCCGTGAGCGCATCCCCGACGGATTCCTCCTTCAAGACCGACACCTACACCGTGTCGCTCCACGCTTCCCAGGCGACGAACCTGAAGTACTCGACCTCCGAGGGCGCCTCCGGTTCCTTCGTTGACGGCGACAAGATCATCATCGGCGGCTCCACCGATGCCGGCAACACCATCACGCTGACGGTGACCGGTACCGATGCCTCTGACGGTGACAACAAGGGCAAGGCTCTGAAGAGCGTCTACACCTACACGAAGGTGGAGGCCGGCGCCATGACGCTGGCATCCCAGTATCAGACGAACCCCACCAAGGGCGCCAAGAAGACCATCACCATTGATGGCGATATCTCGGACTGGGATAGCACGATGAAGATCGCCCAGGGTGCCGCGAATGATGATCCGCGTGTCTATCGTGAAAACTCCATGTGGGAGGTTCCTATCGATCTGTATGCGCTGTATGGTGCATGGGACGACAACAACCTGTACCTCATGTGGGAATACACGAACGTGCAGGATGCTGTCGATCCTGGCGACGACTACCCGCTGAGCCAGGGTGTGCTGTACAAGAGCCAGAATCTTGCGCAGTGGATTGCCGTCAACACAGGAGACTCCTCGTCCAAGATCGGCAATGGCGCTGGCCTGCAGACCGGCGGCACCATTTGGGACAACGGCCTGACGTTCACTGAGCCGCTCAATCGTCTCATCGAAATGTCCACGAACGGATCCAATGGTCCGTGGGTGTACGGTGGTGACTCAACCGGTCTCGACTCCAACGCCATGTACGGTCCCGGTGTCAATGCCACTACGAACACCCAGAAGTCCGGCATCACCATGAAGTACGGCCTGGGCATCAAGGAAAACAAGGTCATCGGCATCGACGGCGGCTGGGGCCCCACCGGCAACCCCGCCCGCAAGGTGGGCGACGTGTCGAGCGACAGTTCCAACTGGGTTGATTTCAACACCAAGGGCCACAACTCCTCCACGATGGACTTCCATTACGAGATGGCAATCCCGTTGAGCGAGCTTGGCATGAGCTCCGGCGATATCGACAAGAACGGCGTCTCCGTGATGGTCCTCGGCACGATGGGCCTGTCCGCCATGGACTCGCTGCCTTATGACACCGCCATGAACGACAATGCCGATCAGCCCGACACCAAGTCCAAGGCTCTCAATTCCTATGAGAAGTCCGACAAGGACGAGATGAGCGCCAAGTTCGCGTGCATCGGCAGCTGCCCCAACGAGGTGATCGTGGCCCCTGAGTCCGTGGCAATCTCTGGCACGGATGTCTCCAACGGCACCGTGACCCGCGACATCTCGAGCGGCAACACCACGACTCAGCTCAAGGCTAAGGTCTCTCCGAGCGGCGCAAGCCAAAGCGTGACCTGGTCCTCGTCCAACACATCCGTGGCGACGGTGGATTCCAAGGGCAAAGTGACCATGCTCAAGGCTGGCACCGCAACCATCACCGCGAAGACCTCAAACGGCAAGACCGCGACAGTCAAGGTGAAGGTGACCGGTTCCATCACGGCAGTGACGGGCATCAGCCTCAACCAGAAGTCACTGAGCCTGGACAAGGGTGCCACCTCGCAGCTGACCGCTACGATTACGCCGAGCAACGCAACCGACAAGACGGTGACGTGGAAGAGCTCGGATGACTCCGTGGCATCCGTGGATGCAAACGGTCTCGTGACCGCCAAGAAGGCTGGCACCGCGACCATTACGGCGACATCCTCGAACGGCAAGACTGCCACCGCTACGGTGACTGTGACCGCTCCGGTTTCGTCGAATCGTATTTATGTGTCGGCTCCGGGTTGGTCGTCGGTGTATGCGTATGTGTATTCGGGCGATGGTTCGAGTGCTGTGAGCAATGCGGCGTGGCCTGGCGTGGCGTTGTCGAAGGTCTCCGGGTCGGATGCGTGCGGCCAGTCGGGTTATTACTATGACGTTCCCGATGGCCTGGCGTCCGGTTCGAGGGTGATCTTCAGCGACAATGGCAGCCGGTCGAACCGTTATCCGGCGGACAAGGCGCCGGGCATGGATTATGCCGGCGGCACGGTGGGCTGGAAGGTGGGCGACGCGTCGCTCTCCGACGTGACGTGCAAGCCCGTGCCGGTGCCGGTGTCTTCGGTGTCTGTGTCTCCGTCGTCTGTGTCGTTGCAGGTGGGTGGTTCGCGGCAGTTGTCTGCGACGGTGAGCCCGAGCAACGCCACGGACAGGACCGTGACCTGGAGCAGTTCGGATGCCTCGGTCGCGTCGGTGTCCTCGTCTGGCGTGGTGAAGGCTTTGAAGGCGGGTTCGGCGACCGTCACGGCGAAGGCGGGCGGCAGGAGCGCGTCGGTGAGCGTGGTGGTGAAGGCCGCCGGCTCGGTGACGGTGCCGGTGTCGATGGTGTCCGTCACGGGTTCGAAGACCGTGTCGGTCGGTTCCACGACGAAGCTTTCGGCGACCGTCTCCCCGAGCAACGCGACGAACAGGACGGTCACGTGGGGCTCCACGGACCCGAAGGTCGCGACGGTCTCGTCGGACGGCACGGTGACGGGTGTGAAGGCCGGCACCGTGAGGATTGTGGCGACTGCGGGGAACGTGTCGGCTGCGTTCGATGTGTCGGTGAAGGCTGCTGAGTCGATGACGGTGTGGTACCGTCCGGATTCGTCGTCGACGACGGGCGTGCGCCTGTGGTATCCGACGGCGTCGGGTTCCGCTTCGGTGGACATGGCGAGGGCGTGCGACGGGTATTACTCGGCGAAGGTGCCCGTGACCGGTTCGAGCATGAAGCTGGTGGCGCAGCTGAACCCGTCGTCTGGCTCGTTCACCCGTGACGCGAAGGGCTCGACGCCCGGCTGGGTCGTGTCCTCGGGCTCGGCGGTGACGCTCGCGTACGGCAACGTGTACAACGGCGCCCACACCACAAGCTGCAAAACCAACTAAAACCAAGGAATAAGCAATGACGATTGCCGGTCCGAGACGCGCCAAACATCGGCAGCGTCACGGGCCGGCAATTTGTGTCTCTGACACACGGTTGGCCCTCAGCAGCGCATGGCTTATCATTATGAGTTAGCGGTTTGAGATTCCTTGATCTCGGATCTTTGGCTCGGTATCGCGATGATTGTTGGGCATCATCACCATTGTCCGTTCACACATCAGCAGAAAGAGGGGATGCTTTGAGCTTCCACTACACAGTCGAGAAGAATGTCCAGATGCTCGTTTACCTCATGAAGCAGCATGGTGTGAAGAAGGTAATTGCCAGTCCAGGTACAACGAATGTCACGTTCGTGGCAAGCATCCAAAACGACCCCTATTTTGAAATCTACTCTGCAGCGGATGAACGGTCGGCCGCATACATGGCCTGCGGACTGGCAGCCGAATCACACGAACCTGTAGCTCTGAGCTGCACAGGCGCAACCGCTTCCAGAAACTATGTCCCAGGACTCACAGAGGCGTATTACCGCAAGCTCCCAGTACTCGCAATCACGAGCACCCAGCACACTGGACGCATCGGGCAGTTATGCGCCCAAGTTATCGATCGTTCGCAAGTCCAAAATGACATCGCGGTGAAGAGCGTTACCATCCCGCTCATTGGATCCGAGGAAGACGAATGGGATTGCAACATCAAGTTGAATGATGCCCTTTTGGCCCTCAGCCATCACGGCGGCGGCCCTGTCCATCTCAACTTGATGACGCAATATAGCAATGATTTCAGTGTCAACCCGCTGCCGGAATTTCGTATAATCAATCGAATCGGATTAAACGACGCATTCCCCGCCCTACCTACCGGTAAGATCGGCATCTTCGTCGGCGCGCACCTGACGTGGTCACAGGAACTGACTGAAGCGGTCGATGAGTTCTGTGCCAAGTATGACGCTGTTGTTTTTAAAGATCATACCAGCAATTTCAATGGCGAATACGGAGTCGAATACAGCCTTGTCGCTGCTCAGAATTATTCATATTCCACTCGGCAAATGGATTTGTTGATCGATATGGGCGAGATGTCTGGCGCATACATGAACCTCCAACCGAAGAGTGTCTGGCGGGTCAATCCAGACGGTGAGATTCGAGATCGATGGAAGAAACTCACCAAAGTCTTTGAGATGGAGGAAATCAATTTCTTCAAGCACTACAATGCTCTGCGGAGTGAAACCACCAAGACTACGTACTATGCAGAGTGTTCTGCGGAATATGCCGATTTGTTGCGCCGCCTGCCTGAACTTCCGTTTTCTAACGATTGGATTGCTTCTGTCACCGCCGGAAGGATTCCGGAAGGCAGCGCACTGCATCTTGGTATTCTGAATACTCTTCGAAGCTGGAATTTCTTCGACGTTCCCAAGACCGTTGATTGCTTCTGCAACACCGGCGGTTTTGGTATCGATGGGCTCATGTCCACATGCGTGGGCGCTTCACTCGCAAATCCTGATAGGCTCCATTTCTTGGTGCTTGGGGACCTTGCGTTCTTCTACGACTTAAATTCCATCGCGAACCACAACGTCGGCAAGAACCTGCGAATCCTGCTTGTAAACAATGGATGCGGCACAGAATTCAAAAACTACAACCACTTTGCAGCACAGTTCGGCGACATGGCCAATGAATACATGGCCGCGATGGGCCATTACGGCAACAAGTCTCCACAGCTGGTGAAGCACTACGCGACGGATCTTGGTTTCGAGTACCTTACGGCCTCTTCGAAGGAAGAGTACCTCGCTGTGTTGGATCAGTTCCTGACTCCAACATTGACCGATCGCCCGATGCTCCTTGAGATCTTCACTGATTATCGTGACGAGAGCGACGCTCTTCAGAATCTCAACACCATGGAGATATCGACCAAGGAAAAGACCAAGCAGGTCGTGAAGAACTTGATTGGCGCCGACACTGCTCATAAGCTGAAGAAGCTCATCAAAGGATAGATAGATGCGAATACTAGCTTTTGGCGGCACAGGTGCAATGGGCGTGCCGCTTGTCAACATCCTCGCGAACCAAGGCCATGATGTCTATGTGACGAGTCGCAGCCGGCGCGATAATAGGCCTAACGTCACTTATCTCCAGGGCGACGCACAAAGTGACTTTGAATTCGTTAAGGAGATTCTTCGCGATAAATACGATGCCATTGTTGACTTTATGGTATACAGTTCCGAAGAACTGAAGAGAAGAATCTCCTTCTACTTGACCCATACGGAGCAATATGCATTTTTCAGCTCGAGCAGGGTCTATGCACAATCCGAGACGCCGTTGACGGAGTCCTCTCCACGTCTTCTTGATGTCTCACAGGACCAGTCATATCTTGCTACGGATGAGTATGCTCTTGCGAAAGCACGAGAAGAAAATATCCTGCGAGAGTCTGGCTATCGGAATTGGACGATAATTCGCCCATATATCACATACAACGAGCGACGCATCCAGCTTGGCGTATATGAGAAAGAAAACTGGCTGTACCGAGCGCTAGCCGGTCGTACGGTGGTTTTCCCGAAAGACATCGCCGACCGCTATACGTCACTCACCTACGGCCCTGACGTGGCAGCAACTGTTGTGAAACTTCTTGGTAACGATAACGCGCTTGGAGAGGCCTTCCACATCGTGAATGCCGAGAAAGTCACGTGGCGTCAAGTCGCCGAGCTTTACCAACAGGTAGTCTTCGACCGCATTCATCAAACTATCAGGATTGATTATCCTGATAGTTCTACGGGACTGCAGCGAGTATGGAACCCTTGGCAAATCAAATACGACCGCTTATATGATCGGGTATTCGACAGTGGCAAGGTTGAAAGTGTGATTAGCGACATTACCTTCAGACCTACAAGAGACGGCTTGACGCAGTGTCTTATCCGCTTCTTGGATAATCCCAAGTGGTTGGATTACAGAATGAACTGGAAGTATGAGGCTTGGAGCGATAAACAGGAACACCAGTTCACCAACGTGTTTGCAATTCCCGGTAAGAGAACGAAGCTTAGCTATCTTAAGAATCGAATAGGCTGATTTCCGTTTCTTAATCGGATCGTATATCGAAATTGACCAATGGCAGGGACCGATTCCTGGGATACTGTTTCGACGGGTTCTCGCATATCGAAGAATCGTCCCCTGCGGGCAATATCTGTTAAGGCAGAACCGAATCCTCCGAGAATGAAACACGACGAACATACCATGGTTCCAATAACGAATGTCTGGTTAATGGTGCCATCGTAAGTGAGCGCTGCTAAACGATAGAATCGCCTAAGGTTGGAAATCGCTAAGTGCATTTGGGAATCGCACAGAGCGGTAATACTGTCCAGCCGAAAAGGAATATGGAAGTGATAGATATGAAAAGAGTACTTGTAATCGGAATGACAGACAATCCTGGTGGCATGGAATCGGTCATTATGGCTTATTACAGAGCTCTCGATAAGAATCGTGTCCAATGTGATTTTCTGGCAAATACTTCCCGCATTGCTTACGAAGATGAAATCTGCGGCTTGGGAGGACATGTATATCATCTCCCGCCTAGGCATACACATCCTTATTCGTTCTATCGTGCATTAAGACGTTTTTTTACGGATAATGCTACGAAATATACGGCGATTTGGGAGAATGAATGCTCTCTCGCGAACATCAGTTACCTGTCGTACGCGAAGCGCTATGGCATCTCCAAACGAATTATCCATTGCCATAATTCTCAAAACGGTGAAGGCTTCATTCGTGGTGTCCTCCATTGTATTAATAGACATAGAATCCGCCATATTGCGACGACCTTTTGGTCTTGTTCCGACAAAGCCTCCGTTTGGTTTTTCGGGGATGATTTTGCGTCTCTTCCGAGTTATCGGTGTATTCCAAATGCAATTGATACGGAGCGTTTTGCCTTTGACCCATCTGCGCGAGAAAGAATCAGAAAGCGACTTGGCCTAAGTGAACAGACGATACTTGTGGGCAATGTCGGTCGTTTTGTTCCTCAGAAGAACCAATCGCAATTACTAGATATTTTTGCCCATATGCGCCAAAGGAATCACCGCTATTCTCTTGTGCTTATCGGCCAGGGAATTCTTGCAGATGAGCTACGCAAAAAGGTTGAAGCGCTGGATCTGTCTAGCAGTGTTGTCTTCCTAGGCACTGTGCGCGAAGTGGAGTTCTATTATGATGCAATGGATTTGTTCTTGTTCCCTTCGCTCTTTGAAGGTTTACCTGTTGCTCCGATAGAGGCGCAATGCGCAGGTCTCCCAATTGTTTTCTCGGATCGCTGCCCAGCTAACGCCAATATTGATACTGAGAAGAATCTAGTGATCGATATCAGCGAAAGCGCAGATAGCTTGGCGGGGGAAATTGACAGCTGGTTTTCTTCGATGCCTAACAACCGTGCATCAAAAGTACCTACATCAATATACTCTATGTCGGCTCAGATTGATGCATTTACTTCAGAGCTTATTGGATAGCATGTTGTTGTGTTCTCTAAAGGCCGTGGCGTCAGATATAGATAACGCTACCTTCCCAAGTCTTTGCGCGCATGGAGCGCTTTCTAAGCGTAAAAACCTAACGCGTGTCTCAATAAATTGATATTGCCAAATGGGGTATTAGTGAAAGAACAGCCGATAGTCAGTGTGGTGGTGCCGGTGCATAACGGTGAGCGTTATCTGCGCGCATGCCTTACGAGCATTGCTCGCCAAACCTACTCCTTTCTTGATGTCATCATAATAGACGATGGCTCAACCGACAGTTCTAACAAAATCGCAACTAGTTTTGCTAACAGTGACAGTCGCTTTAAGGTTATTCGGGAAAAGAATGGCGGACCATCGAAAGCGAGGAATAGGGGGTTGGCACTAGCAACTGGCCGATACCTACAATTTGTTGATGCCGATGATTTATTGGAACCCGAAGCGGTAGAAAATCTGGTATCAATTGCGGAGGAATCGAACGCTGATCTGGTGTGCTTTGGTTTCCAGGCCTTTAACGACGATGGTTTGCTCTCAAGATCTGCTTATTTGAGAGGGACATTTCCGCAAGAAAAACGAAGCGATGGGACGGAATGCCTCATGCAAATATACTCTGGAAACCTTGGTTATTTTTCATGGGCGTTTTTCTATAGACTTGCAGCTATTAAGCAGTGTGAGATGCGTTATCCTGAAAGCCTATGCCTGCTTGAAGATGCGTTAATGTTGAATCGTCTGTTACGACATAAACTTAATGTTGCATACCTCGATAAGCCTTTGTACCGGTATCGTAAGGTTGACAATTCATTGAGTCATAGTTTTGATACGAAAAAAACTTCTGACGGGATTGAAGCAGTCGGCCAAATAATAGAGTTATGCCGCGAAGACGGGACTTTGCGTGATTTCGCTGTCTCAGGAATTGATTTGTTGCTTTATCTAGATGGAACACTGCCCCCGGTTCCAGCAACAAAGGCGCAACGTCTGCTGCGAAAGAGAATAAGGGAATTGCTCGTTCAACTTCTTCGGTGCGGTCACCTTAGCCGGATTCCATGGAAAACATCGATAAAAGCGATTCTGTTGTATATAGGTGTCCTTGGTCCGCTTCGATCCCTTCTTTGACAATTGAGTCTGAAAAATCAGATAGAGATTATTGATGACGTTAATCGAACATCCGCTGTCGGCAGATGCACTTATCCTTATGTAGGTATTTAGTGCAATGCAGAGCGGGAATCGGGGTGTTGGTTATGGGGTGGAAGGTACGTTGACTGCGAAGAATTCTACTGTGACGACAGTTGGAGTTGGCGGCACCATTTGTGTCGCGGTGGCGTCGCACAAGGCGTATCGCATGCCGGCCGACAGCATGTACATGCCTCTCCACGTGGGCAAGGCGGCGCACCCGGACGTGGACCTCGGCGCCGCGTTCGTGACGGACGATACGGGCGACAACATCTCTGACCTCAACAACTACTATTCGGAGCTCACGGGACTGTACTGGCTGTGGAAGAACAAGCACACGCCCTACAAGGGGCTGGCGCACTACCGCCGCCACTTCGAGACGAAGAATGTGGCGACGCGCCTTGGCAAGCGCGATCGCTTCGACAAGGTGGTGGGGCACGAGGAGGCGCTCGCGGCGCTGCATGACTGCGACATCATCCTGCCGCGCCATCGCAACTATGTGATTGAGACCGTGTACAGCCATTACGCGCACACGTTCGACGCCCGTCAGCTGCATGAGATGCGCAAGATCCTGCAGGCGCAGCAGCCGGAGTACGTGGCGGCGTTCGACACCGTGATGCGTGGTACGAAGGCGCATATGTTCAATATGATGATCATGAGCGAGGAGCGGTTCGATGAGTACTGCGCGTGGTTGTTCCCGTTGCTGTTCGAGCTGCAGAAGCGTATCGACCCGGCGCAGTACGACGCGTTCAACGCGCGTTACCCGGGCCGCGTGAGCGAGATGATGCTCGACGTGTGGCTGTTCACGAACGGCTACGCTTACAAGGAGTTCCCGGTCATCAGCCCCGAGCCGGTCAACTGGGTGAAGAAGGGCAGCGCCTTCCTCGCGGCGAAGTTCGGCGGCAACAAATACAGCAAGAGCTTCTAATAACAATAACAGGGAGTGTAATTATGCCGAGGAAGGGCTCAATACTGGAGTGCGTATCTGTCATACTATTAATATTGTGCGCTCATAGCGTCTATTTCAAACACTCGACAACGTTCTCTGCTTTATTGGAAGCAGCACTCTTTTTTTCTTTCTTTCTGCTGGTCTTGCGGAGGACGGATCCGTATCGCTTGCTTCGCGTGCTTTCGCCTGGGTTGTTTCTCTCGGCCTTATCCTCTTTCGTCCTGGTTGCTGAAATCCTATTTGGTAATGACTTTGTTCCTGGGTATTTGCTTCAGCGAATAATGCTATTATGTTTGATTTTGCCGATAGCTGTAGTTTATTTTTCTATAAGCGGTAAAGAATATATATGTAGCGTGTATCTTCCTCTTTGCACTCAGTTGTCTTCTGTTTTATGTGGAATTGGTCTCTGTTTATGGTTAGCAGGCACATTGCACTTAATACAGCCGAGTTTTGTATTGCCGGTTCAATGGGGAGGTCCTCAAAGATATCGTTCTTACTTCGGTCTTGTCTGCTTGACGCAATTGCAGATTGGAATGCATGGAGTTTGGCGATTCACTTCTATTTTTGTTGAAGCACCTTTGGCTGGCTTCTTTATTCTCACGATGCTTGCTTTTGAGCTATTCCTATGTAGCAAAACTCATTGGCGGCGTTGCGTAGTGTTTGTCATTGCTGCAGTATGTACATTCTCTACAACGACGATTGTGCTTCTTCCTATCTTATTGGCTGGCTATGCTCTTACGAACCCATCAATAAAGTACTGGTTTAGACATAGTGCATTTCAGACTTATGCGAAAGTTCTATTTGTTGTCGCTATCGCTGTCTGTATACCTCTTTGGGGCCATTATGCTGTCTCTCATAAATCCAATGTCGCATCAACGACAGCGCATATTTCTCAGACAGCCCAAGGTCTCAACTCTTTTCTCGATAGTCCCATTGTGGGGAAGGGAATCGGGAATTACACTGCGGCTTTTGCTGATGGCGGACAGACAAGTGGTCTCCTTTCGACTTTGGCTCAGGGCGGATTGTTACTTGCGATACCGTATTTATTGCCCATTTTTACTGGTTTTGCTCATGCCATTAAAAGCCGGAACATTCAGGGGCTTATTTTTGTAGTCTTTATTTCGGTTGAGTTTGCAATTGTTTTTATAGATAGTAGTTGCTTATTCTGTATTGCACTTGCACTTTTATATTCATGGAAATTAACATCTAGAACGAATGATATTTACTCATCAGTTAGGGATATCTGCATTTCCTCACCCATAGCTCGAACTGTTGCATCTCGTGACGGTAACAGCTGAAGAAAATCAATCCAAGGAATGTCTAAATTGATAAGTCCATCAATGCAACTTGAGTCGTCGTGCTTACCACCTGAGGTAAGCATCATAATTCCTGTTTACAAAACGGATTCTAGGCAGGTGCAACGAGCTGTCGATAGCGCGCTGGCTCAGGATTCCGAAACTACGCACGTCGAAGTTATAGTGGTTTTTGATGGTTGGTCGGCACGCTATGCGTCACTATTCTCTAGTTTGCAACGACATCCAAATATACAAGCAGTGCAGCAGGAGCACGCTGGCGTTTCGTCGGCGCGCAACTATGGTATGGAATTGGCGCGTGGTGAATGGCTGATGTTCCTAGATGCAGATGACTATTTGCCCGAGCATGTTGTAGATGGCTATTTTACATTTCTGCGAGAGCATAATTGCGATGTGGTGATGGGGGCATATCAGGCTTGGCTTAATCCCTCAAAGCATGAGACACATGAATACTGCAATGGCGACACAATATTCGAAGAAAGCAGTTTGGCTCGAGTCCAGGTGGATTCCATCCGCCCTCAGCGCGGGATATCGCTTGTTTGGGGACGTATCTATCGAAGAGAAATCATCGTCAAGAACAAGCTTTCCTTTAGGACAGACGTTCACTTTGGTGAGGATGCTCTCTTTAATTTTCTCTTTTTTCAGCATTCACAGAAAATCGGATATATGGACTCGCTAGTCTATGAGTACTGCAGGAACTCAGCTTCAACTGTCCGTAGTTTTTCGTCAGACTATCTAATTAGGATGGAAGAATCTCTTAAGGCGATGCGAGAAGAACTAGCGGATTGTATCAATCTACCAGAATTTGCTAGTGCTTATAACGATTATGTATTGTTCCATCTATCTGTGCTTATTGTGAATTACGTATTCAATCCAGATTCGCAGTGGGAAAGACGCGAACGTGAGGAGATTTTCACGAAGATTCTTACAACTCCGGTTTTTGCAGATGCATTGGGTAAGTTTTCTTTGCGCAATTCTGGTTTTTCTGTGACACGAACGATTGCACTATTCGCAATGAAGCACCGGTTGTACTGGGGCTGCCAAGGGATTGCTTATGTAAGGCACAAGCAATTCGCAAACTCATAATTATACGATAATGACCTATAGGAGTTTATGAAATAGTTCGGCCTTTCGCTATTTGGTGTGGGTGACTCGGTTACCGGCATGGTCATGCGGTGACCGCCTCGAGGTCGAGCTTGCTGCATGTCAGGTAGGTCATGGTGCTGAAGTAATCCATGTTGCGGAAGCCGCGGGCGCGTGTCTTGAGGTGCTGGATGACGCTGTTGAGTCCTTCGAGCAGCGCGTTGGTGCGCCGGTGGTCGAAGTAGGCGAGGATGTCGTCCCAGTGGCGGCGTATCAGGCGCGCGAACGACTTCATCGGCTCGAGCCGGGAGTGCATCATCCACGAGCACAGGCGCCCGAGCCCGTCCTCGGCCTCGGCGCGGGTGGCGCTGTCCTCGTAGATGTCCTGCAGCGTCTCGCGCATCTGGCAGGCGCGCGCGGTCCGCAGCCGCTGCAGCGTCAGGCTGCGCTTGGTCTCCAGCTTGTCTTTTGTCAAATTTATCTGCGTGTCGTCATCAGTTGATTTGAACACCGTGGGCGTTCATTCTGGACGGGTTTGGCGATGGGGCTGGCTCCTTGGTTTTGTCTGGCTGTTTCATGAGGGCGTGTCTGTTGCGGTAGGACTCGCCCTTGAACCTGATGATCCTGCCGTGGTGGACGATGCGGTCTATGGTAGTGTCCGATAAGTTGCGCACTTTCGACAGCGCGCGCCGTCGTACGGCTGTCAGTTCGCTGGGTTCAGGTTGTCATCGAGCCGGGACATGTCAAGGTAGCGGCGCGTGGACCACTCGTTGTCGGTGACGTAGCGGATCCTGGCGCAGACGAGCATCAGGGCGCTGTTGCCGTCCGGGAAACTGCCGACGACGCGCGTGCGGCGCCTTATCTCGCGGTCGGGGCGCTCGATCATGTTGTTCGTGCGGATCCTCGTCCGGTGCTCGGCGGGGAACTCATCGAGCAGGTAGGTGGTCGTCTCGCCGATGCCCTCGCGCAGGCACCTGGCGGCGGAGGCGAGCTTGCAGCCCTCCATCTCGCAGGCGACCTCCTCAGCCTTGGCAAGGGCCTTCTCCCGCGTCTCCATCGCGAACACGGCCTTGAGTGCGCGCGCGGCCCACGCCGAATGCCTGCTGCTGGTCTTTCCCAGCACGTTGCGCATGAAGTGCACCATGCACCGCTGGTATTTCGCCTCCGGCAGCATGGAGCCGACGGTGGACACCAGGCCGGCGCACCGGTCGCCCACGACCAGGCGCACGCCCTTCAGGCCGCGTTCGATCATGGAGCGGACGAACGCCTCCCAGCTGGCGGCGTCCTCCTTCATGCCCTCGGCCACGCCGATGACCTCCCGGTGGCCGGTCGAGTCCACGCCGATGGCGACGAGCACGCTCACGTTCTCCACGCTGCCGCCCCACGACCGCTTGTGCCACACGCCGTCCATGAACACGTACGGATCCCGCCCTCCAGCGGCCTGGTACGCCACCGCTCGATGTCCGCGTACACCTTCTTGAGCTTGTCGGACAGCGTCTGGGGCGCCATGCGCTCTCCCCACAGCAGCTGGCTGATGTCATCGACCTGGCGGGTGCTCACACCGGCCAGGTACATGTCCATGAGCGCCTCCTCGACGCTTTCCTCCCGCCGCCTGTAACGCTCGACCACGGCGGACTCGAACAGGGCGCCCTTGAGCTTGGGCACCCTCAGGGTGAGGGTGCCGGCCTTGGCGGTGAGCTTGCGCTCGTAGTGGCCGGCGCGGAAAGCCTTGCGCGAGCCGGAACGCTCGTAGCGCGCGGCGCCGGCGATCTGGTCGGCCTCCTCGTCGAGCATCGCGTTGAGGATCTCGGTGACCTTGTCGGTGACGAGCCGGTCGAGCCTGGTCTCGAACATGTGCTGGTCGATCTGTATGATGTCTTCGGGCATGGTTGCGCCTCCTGTGTTTTCGTTTTTGTTTCGGCGAATGAAAACCATACACGGGACGCGCGCCATGCCCTCCTGCTAGACAGGACGGGAGAACCGAAAGTGCGCAAGAATTCGGACGTTATCCGCGCGCCATGCCCTTCTGCTAGGCAAGGCGGGAAAACCGAAAGTGCGCAAGAATTCGGACGTTATCTGTCTCAAATAGGGTTCAGTTCAGTTCCGATTCGATTGGCTATGCTTGTTAAGCAGGCGTTTTGCATTGTGGTTGTACCGAAAATCCTTGTTTTCTACTTGACGGGGCGCGGTTTGCCGATCGACCACCAAAGCCAGCGCTGGACGATTCGGTTCTCGATAGCGAGCAGTAACAGAGCAGTCAATGTTACTGCTGCACCGACAGCGAACTGCACCAACCAGGGAAGAGCAGTTGCGTTTATTCCCAAGATGCGGAATACCAATAACTTGCAGACATTCAAGGTCAGTGCGTTCAAGACATAGTAAACAAGGCTGTTTCTGCCAATTGATGAAAGGCTCTTGCTGTGTCCGATAAGAATGCTAAGGCCAATGATAAGGAAAATGCCGGAGAGTGCTGCAAACATTCCAAGTATTATTCGACCGAATCCGTTGTGCCGAATAACAAACATTGCAGTAGGAGCTAACAAAGTTGCCGAGGTGAGGACGATCACAGCAGCGGACTTCCTTGGAGCAGAAAGTAGCCATGTTTTGGAGCAATACCCAAAACACATATAGCCAAGAACCTGCACACCTTGATCAGCGTCAAAAGGGAGCCCGACTAAACTCAAACCGTCATGGTAAATCGAATACAGCAACAAAGAAATAATGCCTATACAGAGAATGAAGAGCTTGCTGTTTTTCCCCTTCGATAATGACACTGTTCCATACATCAGCAATTCACCGACAAAATATGCCGTAAGAAACCATAATCCTTTGCCTAAGAACAATACATCGATGAATTGCTTTCCAATATTCGCGTAATTTCTACCCGTTTGGAACTCCGCGTTCAGTTGCGGTAGCAATAATACGGCAATAGGTTTTGCTAAAAAGTAACAGGAATATATGTAGTATGGAATTAGTAATGTTTTTGCTTTTTTCTTTGCGAATGCAAAGAAATCCTCATCTTCCTTCCGATGGAACGTTACCCCCCTAGGAAGAAGAATAGAGGCATATGAAACATATATATTGTTCCAATTAATGAGTCGATGGCGGGGAGCCACACGCTCTCTCCGTCTCCGTTGCGAAGATGTCCGAAACTGACTAGGACAATGCCTAGTCCCTTCGCAATATCGATCCACTCAATTCGATTCCGCTTCAAATCGGACCCCCTATCCTGAGCATGTAAGTTAAACCAGTGTAGCTTTCAGGACTCTACCCTTTGCGTGCTATGCGTCTGATGACGTTATTGCGTTCAACGTCGGTTAGCGATATTTTCCAAGTCAATCCACCAAACAGTAGGGAATAGAAGCCTCCCCACAGGATGAATGAGGGAAATGAATCCACGGGGAACAATGCAGAGCCAGCAAGGCACACCGCAGTTACTCCAACTGCAAGCGCAATGGTCGGGAACATATTCCGCCAGAAGTAGAACATATCAAGACCGATACGGGTCTGGTAGTACCAGTTCATGAACAGGCCAGTGCCGAGGGATGTGCCTACGACATAACCGATGGCGGTCGCCCAGTAGCCGATGCGAGGAATAAGCAACACAGAGATGACGATGTTTATCACAGAGGTCAGAATGTAAATCAGGCTACGCGTCTTATGGCGGTTCTTCGCGCGTTGGATCTCGATGCCCGTATTTTGCGTCAAGGGAATCATCACCGGCAGCACCATCATCACTGTTAGCCAATATGCATCGGCATTGGCGTCACCGGCCCAAATGTGAACAAAGAAACGACCGAGCACGATGAACCCACCATAGATATACCAGAACAGTATCATCTGATACCTTCCAACCCTGGTCATCAGATGGGTCAACTCAGTATTGTCATCGGACTCGGCAACCATCCTGTTGATCTGCGGCACAAACACATTCGACATTGTGGTGCTCATCGATACAAAAATGTTGCGAATCTGCATCGCAATGGAAAACACAGCCACTGCCGATGAGGATGCCATCGCGCCCAGCAGAAAGTTTGGCACGTTGTTATTGACCAGATCGAAGATTTGGTTAAGGAAGATCCAGAAGCTGAATACCAGGATTGCTTTGAAGAGCGAGCCTTCCAAACCTCGGAAGGTGAAGCGCATGCCCAGCTTCCGCAGCGAGAAAGAGATGTTGAGGAGCAGCAGCACTACCGTCACGACAAACTGCGCCGAAGCGACACCAACCGCGCCCAACCCAAGCATGAGCAGCAACACCGCCAGGAATGGCTGCACGATGGTGACAAGGAGCTGACGGGACTGCTGGAAAATGAACTGCTCATGCGCAGCGATATACGAGTCGAACGGCGAAGAGAGGAACTGCACAGCGATGTTCACGCTCATGATTGCCATGAGCTGGCGAGCCAGCACCAGTTCCGATGCCGTCAAGCCTCCGGAAAAAAGTCGCTGCACATTCGCTACGAGCACTGCACCGCCGACAAGGCACAGCAACGCCACAGCAAGGTATGTCAGGAAGAAGATGCCATTGAGCTCTCGGATTCCTGCCTCATCGTCTTTTGCGTTCTTCCTCATGTAGAAACGCACATAGGCGCCGGAAAAGCCCGCCTCAAGCAGCGTCAGCGCGAAAGTGACGCTCGCAGTCATCTGGTAGACACCGTAATCGCCTTGCCCAAGGAAATGGAGGAGCAGTGGTACATAGATGAGGTTAACGAGGTTCTTTGCACCAATGTTCAGATAGCCGAGGATGGCGCCTGCCTTCTTCTGAGAGTGCATGGCTTAGCCCCTTGCCGTGCTGTCCATTGCGTTATCAAGCCACTGCAAAGACTCTGCTCTGTGAACGGTCAACAATTCATCAACATGCGAATAATCGATTTCAGAAGCCACGCCAGAATCTGCAACCACTGAATCCAATTCAAATAAGCGAAAGAGTGTTTCCATTCGAGAATTCATGCTGGCTGTTTTCGTGAAACCAGCTCGCGTGAACACTGTAAATTGTTTATGGAACAAAAGCGAAAAGCAGCACGCGTGATAGGAATCAGTGAATACATACTGCGCTTTCGAAAAGAGTTCCACAAAATCCTCAGGTCCTGCAATATAGGTTTCTCGATCTGCAGAATCCAGGATTCTGCGAATTCGGCAGCCATGCTGCCTGGCGTAGTCATTAATGCAGCCCTGTTGCGCATCAGATGGTTTGCCCAAGAAGTAGGTCAGCACATAGCGGTCATCCCGCGGGACAAAAGACCGGGTAATGGAGAGCCATTTCTCCGCTGGCACCATCAGCGTAGGATCCAGCACAACCGTCGCATCGCAATCCGCAAGCTCCCGCACTAGCCGTTGACCAGCGTCTTCACGCACGGAAATATCTGCAATACGCGGGAGGTACTTCTGGAAGATGGCACGTTTGGTCGTATCTTGAATCGAGGCGACTCCGAAACTTGCTGCATACGAGATAAGCTTCGCTGAGTTCGTAAAAGAAGCCCCAAGATGAAGTGTTAGTTCTCCAGTGGACATGAAATTCGGATTCCAAATTTGATCGGATCCCAGAACAACGATTTGGTATTGACCTTTGAACTTCGGCTTCAATCCTGCAAACTCTGTGAACTCGAATCGATTAGTGGGAACATATCTGGATGTGAACTGCCGCATATGCTCCATCCGTATCCGATTGATATCTCTCGGATGAATAATGGATTGAAGTTTGTGTTTCCAAGTCGGCAAATGGAGAGCACGCTTAACCCTGTACATTAAGTAGCTTTTTTTAGTGGCAATTCCAAGTGAAAAGAATGCTGTGGATGGTTGTCCATATTTAGATAGCAGACAGGATAATGCATAGTTTTGTAAGCGATTGCCATAATTGGTGTCATCTGAAATGGTTACGATTAAACTATTTGTCATTACTGCCCCAACGCGTAAGCAATTCTTTCTGCCATTAGTATTAATGTTGGGTTTGACAAGTAGCAACAGCGGCACGGTCATTCGGGCAATGACCGTGCCGCTGTTGCCTATCTCTCATTGTTTCATTCGATTAGTTGGTTTTGCAGGTGAGGGTGTGCGCGCCGTTGTACACGTTGCCGTACGCGAGCGTCACCGCCGACGAGCCCGAGGACACGACCCAGCCGGGCGTCGAGCCCTTCGCGTCGCGGGTGAACGAGCCAGACGACGGGTTCAGCTGCGCCACCAGCTTCATGCTCGAA
>JAQXZM010000035.1 GCA_029227215.1 Bifidobacteriaceae bacterium
CCCACCGGGTCGACGTTCTCGATCGGGCAGACGACGACCACGTTGTCTTTGCGGTCGCGCATGAGCTCGAGCTCGAATTCCTTCCAGCCTTCGATGCCCTCTTCGAGCAGCACTTCGCTCGTGGGGGAATAATGCAGGCCGGCGCCGGCGATGCGGTGCAGCTCCTCTTCGTTATGCGCGATGCCGGAGCCCAGGCCGCCCATCGTGAACGAAGGGCGCACAACGAGCGGGTAGCCCAGGTCGTCCGCGACCTTCTCGGCTTCCTCCATCGTGTGGGCGATCTCGGAGCGGGCGGATTCGGCGCCGGCCTCCTCGACGACCTTCTTGAACAGCTCGCGGTCCTCGCCGCGGTCGATGGCCTCGAGCGAGGCGCCGATGAGCTCCACGTGATACTTGTCGAGCACGCCCGCCTTGCCCAGCGCCATCGCGGCGTTGAGGGCGGTCTGGCCGCCGAGTGTCGGCAACAATGCATCGGGGCGTTCCTTGGCGATGATCTTCTCGAGGATCGGCACGTCGATCGGCTCGATGTACGTGGCATCGGCCATCTCCGGGTCGGTCATAATCGTGGCGGGGTTGGAGTTGACGAGGATGACGCGGATGCCTTCCTCGCGAAGGACTCGGCAGGCCTGGGTTCCCGAGTAGTCGAACTCCGCGGCCTGGCCGATCTGGATCGGGCCGGAGCCGATGACCATCACGGAATGGATGTCGGAGCGCTTAGGCATTGGCGTTACCTTCCTTCTTGTTGTTCTTCATCAAGTCGCAGAAACGGTCGAACAGATACGCCGCGTCATGCGGGCCGGCGGCTGCCTCCGGGTGGTATTGCACCGAGAACGCCGGGATGTCGAGGCACTGCAGGCCTTCGACCACGTTGTCGTTCAGGTCGATGTGGCTCACGCGCACGCGGCCGAAGTGGCCGTCGCCGAACGGGCTGGGCACCGGGTCGCCGACCGGGGCGTCCACGGCGAAGCCGTGATTGTGGGCGGTGACTTCCACCTTGCCGGTGGTGAGGTCCATGACCGGCTGGTTGATGCCGCGGTGGCCGAACTTGAGCTTGTAGGTGCCGAAGCCGAGTGCGCGGCCGAGCAGCTGGTTGCCGAAGCAGATGCCGAAGAACGGGTAGCCGGCGTCGAGGATGCGGCGCAGCAGCTTGACTTCCTTGTCGGCGGTGCTCGGGTCGCCCGGGCCGTTGGAGTAGAACACGCCGTCCGGGTTGATGGCCTGCACCTGTTCGAAAGTGGTGTCTTCCGGCACGATGTGCACGCGGCAACCGCGCTCCGCCATGCGGTGCGGAGTCATGGCCTTGATGCCCATGTCGAACGCGACCACTTCGTAGAGCGGGCGCTTGCCTTCGAACTCACCGCAGGGCTCGACGATGTATTCGTCGGGGGTGCTGACCTCCTGGCCAAGGTGGGCGCCGCTCATGAGCGGGCTGGCCTTCACCTGGGCGAGCAGGTCGCCGATGGTCTTAAGGCTGCCATCAGCGTTGAGCAGCGCCTTGCCGGAGAAGATGCCGGCGCGCATCACGCCTGCGGAGCGCAGGTGGCGCACGAGCTTGCGGGTGTCGATACCCGACATGCCGACGATGCCGTTGCGCACCAGGTCGTCATCGAGGCTGCCGTTGGCGCGCCAGTTGCTGACGTTGGGGCTGGGCACGCGCACGATGTAGCCGGCCACCCAGATGCGGGAGGATTCCGGGTCTTCGTCGTTGACGCCGGTGTCGCCGATATGCGGGAAGGTCTGCACCACGATCTGCCGGTCGTAGCTGGGATCGGTCAGCGTCTCCTGGTAGCCGGTCATGCCGGTGGCGAACACGATCTCGCCGAGCGTCTGACCGGTCGCGCCGTAGGGATCGCCTACATAGACCTGGCCGTCTTCCAAAACAAGAACAGCGTCATTTACGGAATAGGAATCTGCAGTAGCGGCTTCAACAGAGTCGTTGACACACACCATGGCCCCACGTCGTTATGGAATCAATCTTTACAAAAATAACCGGGATTGCGGATTTGCGCGCCCCGCGTGCCTAGCGCTCCCCTGTTGCGTGCGTGGCATGCAACAGGCGGACGCAGGCGGAATCAGGCAAAAATAGCGGACAAAATAATGTGCGGGCAAAAATAAAGACCCGAAGCAATGCAACGGGTCTTGGAAAATCATCGGTCATTCCTTCGGTTCATCGGACGGATCGGATGAATCGGAAGAACCATACGGTTCGGAAGGATCGGACGGTTTCGACGGTTCGGAAGAATCAGACGGCGCGGCGGATTCCGCCGGTGCAGGCGCATCGCCCGTCTTGGCGTCAGCGTCGGTATCGTCGGTGTCGGTTGCCGGATCGGCAAGATCGGCGTCCCAATCGCCCCAGTCGTCGGAATCATGAGAATCATGGGATTCATGAGAATCGACGGATTCAACGGAGGCCTCCTGTGAAGCCCCGCTGTCAGCACCATCAGCACCATCGGCGCTGTCCGCACTGTCAGTGCCTTCAACAGCCTCTGCACCTTCAGCCGCCTCGGTCTCCTCAGCCTTGTCGCTCACGAGATGACCTTCGGAATCGATGTCGTCCTTGTGATCGGCGACGGCGGACAGCAGGCCGTGGATGAAGGACGGCGAACCGGCGTCGCTCATCGTCTTGGCGAGAGCGATCGCCTCGTCGATGGCGACACCGTCCGGCACCTCGTCGTTGAACAGGATCTCCCAGGCGCCGATGCGCAGGATGTTGCGGTCGATCACCGACATGCGGCCAACCGTCCACTTGGTGGAATAACGGTTGAGCATGCGGTCGACGGCCTTGCGATGGTCGGCGATGCCACGGCAGATCTCGATCGCGTACTCAGGGAGCGGCGTCTGCGCGCCGGGGTACGCGATGCGTTCCTCGAGCAGGGATTCGATGCCCTGGTTCTTCTCGTCTGCTTCGTACAGGGTGTTGAGCGCCCTCTTGCGTGCGGTTGACCGAGCCATGCCTTACAGCAACCTACCTTCTGATGATGGGATTTCCGACAATGACTTTCCGACGGAATGGAATCCGAGGGAAAACCGATGGGGACGAATCAGTTCTCGCGGCCCAGGTAGGAGCCGTCGCGGGTGTCGACCTTCACGCGGTCGCCCTCGTTGATGAACAGCGGAACCTGGATCTCGGCGCCGGTCTCGACGGTGGCGGGCTTGGTGCCGGCGTTGGAGCGGTTGCCCTGCAGGCCGGGCTCGGTGTGCGTGATGGTGAGCACCACGGAGGCGGGCAGTTCCACGGCGATCGGGGTGCCGTCGTGGGAGGAGACGATGCAGTCGGTGCCTTCGAGCAGGTACTTCTCCTGGTCGCCCACGAGGGATGCCGGGATCATGATCTGGTCGTAGGTCGTCATGTCCATGAACACGAGGTTGTCGCCGTCGCGATAGGAATACTGCAGGGTGCTGTTGTCGACGGTCTCGAATTCCATCTTGATGCCCGCGTTGAACGTCTTGTCAACGATCTTGCCGGAGATGACGTCCTTGATGGTGGTGCGCACGAAGGCGGGGCCCTTGCCCGGCTTCACAT
>JAQXZM010000036.1 GCA_029227215.1 Bifidobacteriaceae bacterium
GAAAGGCCGTCTGCCGGCATGAGATCTGCGTGGAATCGATCTTCCTGGATCAACCTTCCTGCGAAGGATACCTATTGATCTCCTGCCACGGATCAGCCCGCGAAAGCACCAGGCATCAGCCGGTGAGGCCATTGGCGGCAAGCCATTGCTTGTATTCGTCGCGGTACTGGTAGAACTCGTCTTCGCTGGCGGTGAACTTCGTCTCGCCGGTCTCGAGGTTCACCGTGCAGAAGTACAGCCAGTCGCCGTCCTCGGGCGCCATGGCCGCCTGGAGCGAGTCATCGCCCGGGTTGTCAATCGGCGTGGGCGGCAGACCGGTCTTGATGCGGTCATTGTACGGGTTCGACTCATCGGCAATCATCGCGTCGGTCAGTTCAGAAGCCGCCACTCCGTTGCCGTAGGCGACCACGGAATCCATGCCGAGGGCCATGCCTTGGTCGAGGCGGTTGTAGATGACGCGCGCCACCTTGGCGCGGTATTCGTCCTGGTAGACCTCTTTTTCGATGATGGAGGCGACCTTGATCTTCTCTTCGCGCTGCCCCTCGGGAATGCCGAGTGCGGTGAGCTTGTCGATGCGCGCCTGCACCATCTGCTCGATCACGGACTGCGCGGTTGTGGACGAATCGGAGACGTTGTAGGAACCGGGTTCGAACCAGCCCTCGAAGCTGCCACCAGCCTCGTCGGGCAGGATTCCCGCGCCGCCGCCGTTGACGATAGCCTGGAACTGCGCCACGTCGATGCCAGAAGCCGTCGCGGCGGCGTTGATGACGTCGCTCACGGTCTCGCCGGACTTGACCTCGAGGATGCCCTGGGCTGCGGAGGTGTCGATGAGCACGCTCACCACGCTCGCCGAGCTCATGTGCTTGTGGAGCGTGAACACGCCCGGCTGGAGCTTGGAGCCGGCGTTCTGGGCGTTCACCGCGTGCAGGAATCCCTCGGTGGTCTTCACGATGTCTTGCTCCACAAGGTGCTGGGCAATCGTGGAAGCATCCTCGCCGGAGTTGACGGTGAACTGGACCTCCTCACCCTCCTGCGAATCGTAGTAGTCAAGAGACTCCGTAGTCGTCTCGCCATTGCCGGCGGCGGAACCGCGGTGGCTGATGACAGCGCGCACGCTCAACACCACGACGAGCGCCATGACGACGAACACCGCGATGAACACGATGCGCAGATTGCGGCGCTTCTCTGCCTTGCGGCGGCGTTCGCGCAGCTCGCGGCGGCTTCGCACCGGCATGCGCTGGCGCACTTTCTCGCCGTGGGTCGCCACGTCGTGGTCGTCGTTCACTTTCTCGAAGTTCGTGTCATCGAAGAACGAGTCAAAATCGTCGCCCAACGGGTCTCCTTCGTTGTGTTCCTCATGTGCCGGGGCGGCGAAACCGCTGCCCGTGGGAAGCCTCGTGACGGAAAGTGCGCTGATGCATCACACGCATCATGATGAGAGCCATCACGATGCGTCGAAGCACCAGCGCACCAGGCGGCTGGCGCGGCCATCGTGCCGGTCAGCCTCATGGATTCAGCCTTGCGCAGCGCGATGCTTGTCGAGCGCCGCCTGCAGGATCACCACCGCGGACTGCTGGTCGACGGCAGGTCGGTGTTTGCGCGAGCCCAGACCCGCTTCGCTCAGCTGGTGGTGGGCGGTGACGGTGGTGAGCCGCTCGTCGAACAGTTCCACGTCCACGCCGTCGAAGCCTTCCACCGCGCACCGGTAGCGGAGGCGTTCGGCCCAGGCCTTCGCCTTTTTCGCCGACGCGCCTTCGCTGCCGTTCAATTGGAGCGGGTAGCCGACCACAACGTGCTCGACGTCATGGTCCTCGATGCAGTCCAGGGCGTCCTCGACGGTCGTGTCGTAGTCGCCCCATGCCTGCAGGTTGCCCGCGGGATGGGCGAAGGTCAGCTCGGGGTCAGACAGCGCGATCCCGACGCGGGCATTGCCCAGGTCCACGCCCATCCACACGCCCATGGCTCAGGCCTTCGCCACCACGTCGTGGCGCAGCTGGTCGAGCGCCGCGCCGATCTTCGTGGCATCCTGGCCACCGCCCTGGGCGAAGTCCGGCTTGCCGCCGCCACCGCC
>JAQXZM010000037.1 GCA_029227215.1 Bifidobacteriaceae bacterium
GGCGAAGAACGTGACGAACGGGGACTCGTTGGACGAGTAGGCCGTATAGGGGAGCACGAGCGCCATCAGAATGACGGAGCCCACGTAGAAGACGAAGATGCGGATGATCATCGAGTTGATTGCCTTGGGAAGGCGCTTGACGGCCTCGTCTTGGGCCTCGCCGGCTGCGATGCCGACCATCTCGGTGCCGCCGAAGGCGTAGACGACGCCGAGCGTCAGGGCGAACACGGGGGCGATGCCCATGGGCAGAAGCCCGCCGAAGTCTGCGATGTTGCCGATGCCGGCGTTGGTCACCATCGTCGTGCCGGCAGCGTCGGTGCTCTGCAGCGGGGTGCCCATGATGATGCAGCCGATGGCGACCACCATGAAGATGACGATGGTCGCGACCTTGATGAGCGCGAACCAGAACTCCGCCTCGCCGTACATCTTCACGCTCATCAGGTTCAGCACGAACACGAGCGCGAGCGCGATGAGCGCGATGAGCCACTGCGGGACGGGCATGAACACCGCCCAGTAGTGCATGTAGAGCGCGACGGCGGTGATGTCAGCCATGACCGTCGTCGACCAGTCGAGGAAGAAAAGCCAGCCGGTGATGTAGGCGCCCTTCTCGCCCAGGAACTCGCGGGCATATGAGACGAACGCGCCCGACGAGGGGCGGCGGATCGCCAGCTCGCCCAGCGCCCTCACCATGAGGAAAGCGAAGATGCCGCACACGGCGTAGGCGATGGTGAGGCCCGCACCGCCTTGCGCGAGACGGCCGCCGGCGCCGAGGAACAGGCCGGTGCCGATGGAGCCGCCGATGGCGATCATCTGGATATGCCGGGGCTTGAGTTCCTTGGCATAGCCGGAATCGGCCTTGTCGGCGTGGACTGCGGGCGTGGCGCTCGCTTCGGGTGCGGCTGTTTTGGGTGCGACGGAATCGTGGCCGGTGCTGTTATTGGATGAAGTGCTCATCGGTGCCTCTGGGAATTCACAACGAGTTCTGACATGACGAAGGCGGGAATCGTGCGATCCCCACCCACGGGTACGGGCATGGTGCGGGGCAATGCATGCCATGCGCATTTGAGATGCCGCCGTGTGATGTGAATGGGGCATGTGGCCGCGAATATAAGGGAACGGGCCTGGGGTCAAACACGCAAGCGGTATCGTAACACCACGTATCGTTATTTCATCGGGCTGTGATCACATGTGACGCGTGTGGCGCGAGGTACAGGCGTGCAGAAGGTGGAGGTTCCTGCTGGGGCATGAGAGCGTGGAGACGACGCAACTGTACACGGCCATGGCGGGCGACCGGCTGCGCGCCGGCCTGGCGGCGGTCACGCTGCGCGCCTAGGTCATGATGATGTAGAGCGTGTACCGGTTGCCGTCGGTCTTCCATATGGCGCGATAGCCGGTCCATTCGGCGTGTGCCCATTGGCCGTCGGTGAACGTGGTGCCCGTGCCGTCGGGCGCGCCGATTCGCTTGAGCAGGGGCCCATAGAAAAAGTGCGGCAGGTACTCCGGCTTGCTGTCGGCCAATGCTTCCCCATACTCGCTCGTGTCGTAGGAGGTCATGAGCCAGGTGCCGTTGAGCGCGAACTCGCCGTCGTCTGTGTAGTTCTGCGGCTTCATCTCGGCGACGAGTGCGTCGTATTCCTGCATGAGGCGCGCGTCGCGCGACGGGTCGCGGTCAGTGAGCCCGTTGCCCATGTCGCCGTTTTGGCCGGGGAGCGAGACCTTCGGCGCCGCTTCGAGTTGGTCGACGGTTGCCTGCAGCCCTGCCTGCGTGTAATCCGTCGCCTGCGCCGCGCTGGCGGATTCGCTTGCGGTGGCGGATGGGCTTGCGGTGGCGGATGGCGTGGCGGTTTGCGTGCTTTGCGTGGGCGTTGGCGCTTGGCTGGGCGTGCCTTGCGCCTGTGTGGAGGCCGGCGCGGGTGTCGTGGCTGTCTGGCTTGCCGTGCCGCATGCGGTGGCGCCGATGCAGAGCGTGGCGGCGAGTATGGCTGTCGCTGTGCGTGTTGCGTTTCTCATGGTGTTCTCCCTGGTAGTGGGGCATGGCGTCAGTGCCGTGCCTCTTGCGGACAATGATAGGTGCCCCATGCGGGGAGAAGCGCATGGGGCGAGTCCTGCGGCGTCGCGGAGGGGGCGGTGTCAGGGTGGGGTGCCACGATTGCATCCACGGTTAGGCGCGGCGAGATGCGTTCTGTCTGTGTCTCTCTACTATCGTGCAAATTCTCTCTGCTATCGTGCAAATTCCACAACAAGACGCGTTGGAACGCGGACGACATTGAAAAAGCCTCGAGGGCGCTTGGATGCGCCCCCGAGGCGTTGGTAGCGGGGCATGGATTTGAACCATGGACCTCTGGGTTATGAGCCCATGTTTTCTCTTATTGTTCTGGATTGGTATTGTTTGGTATACATTGCGACAATGGCTTATTTTACGGCGCATCTTTTGGCTCCCTACGCCAACGAATCCGTATACACCGATAAGCGCGGCATTGAGCGGGTAAAGAGCACTCCGGCTATGTCGGTCCCAACTTCCATGCGCTAATACGCGCACAGGCCACACTTCTGGTCGCCGGAGGCGTTGCCCCAAAGACAGTGCAAGCCCATTGGGGCCATGAAAGCCTGAACACAACGCTGAACATCTACGCCGAAGAAGTCGGCGAAAACGACCGCAAAGCCGCCGATTTCATGGGGTGATCTATTATCCGATTGAATTCCTTGACTCCCAATAGCACGGCGCTGCTGGCTAAGGCAGGAAACTTCACTTTAGGTATTTTGCGGAAATCTGTTTCGCCACCTTTGCGGTCAGATTAGCTACCTTGTTCCACAGTAGTTCAAACCAGTGCCCGCGTCGACGATCAACCGTGACGGCAAACAAACCTTGACGGATAAAATCCAGTAGGGTACAAACCGCATAAATCGTCAGCAGAATGCCGAGGATATGCAGAATCGCCAACGGTTGCTGGTAGAGGTGTTTCAAATTGAACAAATGCACCCAGAGCAGCTTCTCGGAAGCGGCGTAGTCGGTGATCAGGTACACGGCAAATGCGGATTGGGCGATCTTATTGATGAATCCGCTATGGAAGCTGACCCTGTCAAACAATAGAAACATTGCGAAACCAATCATTATTACCGGCAATTTCCAATCGCCGGTTATGAAAAGGCCTTTGTTAAAGCCGAAAAACGACAAGATGATGGAAGCGCAAGTGTAGAGCAGAAAGAAACCAAATCCAATGCTGAACATCAACCATATCTGTTTGGTAGTAAATGGCTTTAAATACCACTTGTAGGCAGAAATCAGGACAAACAGATAGATAAAGCCAATGAAATTGGGACCGATTTGTTGAGTTCCGGGGATAAAACTAGTCAAGCCCCAAATGGCCAACATCGTAATGGCCAAAGCAAGATGCCATTTGCGGCCAAGTGCTTTCAGGCCTTTGAGAAGGAACGGCAACAGCGCCAAGAAAATAGCGTAAGCTGTGGCATACCACCATACGCCCATATTCAACGGAGCAAGGCTCCTCACCATGAGCTTCTTGCTAAGATCGTCACGATCAAATACAAGATAAAACACCAACAGACAGAAACTCCAGAACAACAGTTCGCGCTCCATAACCCATATGCGCCTGAGGTTCGACTTAATAGTCTGCTCTTTATCGAGGAAAAACCATGCTGAGATGGAGAAGAAAATGACGACGCCTACCTTACCGCCGCCCGCCATGAAGAGCTGGAAAAACACTTTCTCCGGCCCCATCGGAAGCTCCTGCACGTCATACCCATTGTGAACAATGAAGTGGTGCGCGAGAATCATGAACATCGCAATGATGCGCAGTAACTCGATGCTTGAATTCCTATTTCCCCCACTATTCAAAACTTGCTTCGGAGACACATGCTTACCTTGCGCTCTGCTATCGCTCGTCATGACAGTTCCCTCTACCTTCCCCGTGATTGAATTCATGCAACTTACACCGTTACATATCCTAGAGAAAACATGCTTTTGCCGATATCGGCAAGAGCATGCATATCGTACTACCGATAATCAATCCCCGATTTTATCAACGGTATCGTTTGGGCCATTTTACGGGGATACCGCCGTTTGGGGTTGAATGACAAAATAAAACACACATTTTGTCATTTAACCCCAGATTCATGACGTTTAGAGGGATTACGGCATAAACGAAACAAGGCTAGGAACCTTGCGATTCCTAGCCTTTCCATTGGTAGCGGGGCATGGATTTGAACCATGGACCTCTGGGTTATGAGCCCAGCGAGCTACCGAGCTGCTCCACCCCGCGATGGCTTGCCGTTTCAGGCAGCTTTACTTACTTTAACGGTATAGCCCGATATGTCAAGCCCGGCGTGTCGCCTCCGTCGCTCGCGATTGCCGGGCGGCGGTGTGCGGTTGCCGTGGGCGGTGGCGTGCGATTGCCGCCGCCCACGCCGCCCGTGGTTCGCAACCGCCGCACGTCCGGTGGCCGGTTTCCTCTCACGGCGTAGCGGTGCGCGCCCATTAGTATGGAGACATGCCTATCAAGATACCGATGGGATTGCCGGCACGAGGGGTGCTGGACGCCGAGCGGATCTTCGCTTTGGAGGATCCGGTTGCCGAGAGGCAGGAAATCCGCCCCCTGCGCTTTGTGATCCTCAACCTCATGCCCAAGAAGATCGAGACCGAAACGCAGTTGCTGCGGCTCATGTCGAAGTCGCCGCTGCAGCTCGACGTGGACTTCATGCGCACCGCCACCCACACCGGCTCGCATGTGAGCAAGGACCACCTCATCAAGTTCTACGAGACGCTCGATGCCTTCAAAGGCAACTGCTACGACGGCCTGGTGGTGACGGGCGCGCCGGTGGAGCACATGGAGTTCGAGGACGTGGACTACTGGGATGAGTTCACGCAGATCCTCGACTGGGCCTCCACCCACGTGTTCTCCACGATGTACCTGTGTTGGGGCGCGATGGCGGGGCTCTACTACCATTACGGCGTGCGCAAGCACGTGGAGCCACAGAAGATCTTCGGCGTGTTCCCGCAGTACCTGCAGGACGAGTACTGCTTCCTGACGAATGGCTTCGACGAGATCGCGCTGCAGCCACATTCCCGCCTCGCCTCGGTGGACGAGGGCGACATCCGCGCCAACCCGGACCTGCAGGTGCTCACCTGGGGTCCGGACTCCGGCCCGGGCCTGGTGGCGACGCGCGACTTCTCCGAGGTCTTCGCGCTGGGTCATTGGGAGTATTCCAAGCGCACGCTCGCCGAGGAATACGAGCGCGACATGAAGAAGGGCTTGAAGAACGTGCCGTTCCCCAAGAACTACTTCCCGCACGACGATCCCTCCGAGGAGCCGGTGTTCTCGTGGCGCGCCCATGGCAACCTGCTGTGGCGCAACTGGATCAACTGGATCTACGAGACCACGCCCTACGACCTGGCGCAGATCCCGCAATTGCGTCGTGAGAAGAAGCTCGGCACCGACCGCAGCCTGCGCCACGAGCCGGAATCTCCCAGAAAGGATGATTTCGCGCCTTTCGCCCACGACGGCTATGGCCTGAGGCCGAATTTCCGCTGAAACGCCTCCCTGCCCGCCGCGGTGCCGCCTGTCTGCGCCGCGGCGGGCTGATTTTGCTGAACGCAAAAAGTTCACAATTGTCCATACTGTGAAATCCTACGGAACCGTAAAGTTATTGCATTCTGAAAAGGTTGCAATTGCAAGGTTCCGTAGGATTGTTTTGTAATGGACCTAAGTCCGCGATTGCATGCACCGCTGTCCAAATCGCTCGGCTGCGGCCAATCGCGCCACAACAGCGCGAAATTGCGAGAAACGATTGAAAACACTACGTTCTGCGTTGCGTTATGAACCACATGTTCCGCTCCCGGTGCGTGAAAGTAACGTTTTGATGACGCGAAGCGGGGCTATAGTGTCACGTGTCACAAGAGGTAGGAGGCGCATATGACAGGTTCTGTCGGACTGAGTGCCCTGGCAGCCGCGCACGGTTCAGCCGTGCTGGCGTCGGGACCCTCGGAGCTTCCTTCTATCGATGACTTCCTTCCCCCGGAGATTCTCTTCCAGGGGACGCCGTTTGCCATCAACCGCATCATCCTCATCAGGATCATCTCGACGGTGTTCCTGCTGGTGGTCTTCGGCCTGACGGCAAAGAGGGCGAAGCTCATCCCCGGTAGGTGGCAGGGCTTCGTCGAATGGATGATCGACTTCGTGAAGTACAACGTCGTGTATGCGACGATGGGCGAGTTGCGCGGCAAGCGCTACGTGCCCGTGTGCTGCACGATTTTCTTCGCCGCACTGTGCTTCAACCTGTGCGGTGTGATCCCCGGCATGAACATCGCGGCAACGGCGACAATCGCCATGCCTTTGATGTTCGCACTGTGGACCCTCACCCAGTACTGGCGCTCCGGCATCCGTTCCAACGGAGGTCTGTGGAAGTATCTGAAGAAGGAGATGTTCCCCGCGGGCGTTCCTTGGCCCGTGTACATCCTGCTGTCGCCGATCAAGTTCCTCGAGATCGCCATCATCCAGCCGGGCGCACTGACGCTTCGACTGTTCGCCAACATGGTGTCGGGCCATTTGACCCTCGCCACCGCGCTGGTCATGGCGGATTGGTACATCGTGCAAGCACATAACGCAGCCATGGTGCCCGTTGGCGCACTGTGGTTCGTGTTCGGCTTTCTGATGACCGCATTCGAGATCTTCATCGCGTGCCTGCAAGCATTCATCTTCGCCGTCCTGACAGCTGTCTACATCAACAGCAGCTATCCGGAAGACGAGTAAACCCAGCCTTTCTTCAAGGCGCGGAACCACTCATAACCTATATATTTCATGCTTAGAGCGAGGCGCCAGCCTCGCGTTAAGAAAGGAAACAACAATGGATCTCACTACCCTCGCAGAGGGTGCCGGCAATCTGTCCGTCCTCGGCTATGGCCTCGCCGCAATCGGCCCTGGCATCGGCCTGGGCATCATGTTCGGCAAGGCAATGGAGTCCACTGCCCGCCAGCCTGAAATGGCCAACAAGATCAACACGATCATGTACATCGGCCTGGCAATTATCGAGGTGCTTGCCCTTCTGGGCTTCGTCGCCTTCATCATGAAGAGCTAAAGAAATCCGCGGGAAACCGAAACTGAAGTGCTTGGGCATCCAAGCGTTACACAGTGAAAGGAGGGATGCATGACGACACTGGCGGAAGGAAATTCCGGAATCGATTTGTTCTTGCCGAAGACGTATGACATCTTTTGGTCGTTTATCATCCTTGTGATTCTCGCGGTCTTCTTCTACAAGTACTTCCTGCCGAAGTTCCAGAAGATTTTCGACGAGCGCGCCGAAAAGATTCAAGGCAACATCGATAAGGCCGCCAAGGCTCAGAAAGAAGCCGAGGAAGCCAAGAAGAAGTACGAAGACCAGCTCACCAAGGCCCGTGTTCAGGCTTCCAAGATCCGTGACGACGCACGCGCCGAGGCATCGCATATCATCGCCGATGCCCGCACTCGCGCCGAGGAGGAGGCCGCACAGGTCTCCGCCAATGCCCAGAAGTCCATCGAATCCCAGCAGAAGCAGGCTCTCGTCTCCCTCAAGGGCGAGGTCGGTTCGCTGTCGGTGGCCCTCGCCGGCAAGATCCTTGGCAAGCAGCTCGAGTCCGATGCCGTGCAGTCCGACATGATCGATTCCGTGCTGGGCGATCTGGACAAGGACGACGTCAAGGCCTGAGAATGCGTGCAATCCACAAGGTGAACGACAAGGTGACAGGTAAGGAGGTGACGGAATGCGCGGAGAAACTTCACTGACGAGCGAGAAGGCCGCGCGCGACAAGTTCGCGCCGGTGCTCAAGGAGAAGGGCGAGGCCTGCGGAAAGATCGCACAGGAGCTTTTCGACTTCACCCAGATCCTTGATTCCAACAAGAAGCTCGAGCGGTGCCTGACCGATCCTTCGCGTCCTGCCGAGGACAAGGTCACGCTCGTGAAGAACATCGTCGGCGATGCCGTCGATCCGCTGACCATCGAGATTCTCAGCGATGTTGTCTCCCGCCGTTGGAGCCGTGTGCCGCATATCGCCAACGCGACCGAGGACCTCGCCATCGACGCCCTGCTGTATCAGGCGGACGCCCGTGGCTGCACAGGCAAGGTCGCGGTGGAACTTGCACAGATCCATTCCGCCCTGCTCAACATCTCCGTGGTGCGGTCGGAGCTTTCCGACCCCCAGACGGACCCTGAGCGCCGCGTGCAGTTGCTGGACCACTTGTTCGATACCGACAAGCTCGATCCCATCACGCTGTACCTGGCGGAGCAGGCCACGAGGAATCTGCGCAACAGGCGCTACCTGTACACGATTCAATGGCTCATCGACAAGATTTCTGAACATTGCGGCGAGACCGTCGTCACAGTCACCACGGCTGTGCCGATGACCATCGAGCAAATCAAGCGAATCATCGAGATCTATTCGAAGAAGCTCAACCGCCCGGTTCACGTCAATTCGGTGGTGGACCCCTCCGTCATCGGAGGCATGCGCTTGCAGTATGGTGCCGAGGTGATCGACCACACGGTCGTCGCCAAGCTCCACTCGCTGCAGCGCCAGATGGCGTGAGCCGCAGGCTGCAAAGCCGTTCGAAACGTAACAATAGAGGAAATTAAGGAGTGATCTATGGCTGAACTGTCCATTGATCCCGCCGCGATTCGTCGGGCGCTTGACGATTTCGTCGACTCCTACAAGCCCTCCCAGACGCCGACCGAGGAAGTCGGTTATGTGAGGACTGCAGGCGACGGCATCGCGCACGTCGAAGGCCTCCCCGGATGCATGGCCAACGAGCTGCTCAAGTTCGCTGACGGCACCCTGGGCCTGGCGTTCAACCTCGACGCCCGAGAGATCGGCGTCGTGGTGCTCGGCGATTTCTCCGGCATCGAGGAAGGCCAGGAAGTGCGCCGCACCGGCGAAGTCCTGTCCGTTCCTGTCGGTGACGGATATCTGGGCCGCGTGGTGAACCCGCTGGGCGAGCCGATCGATGGCCTGGGCGACATCAAGTGCGAATCCCGCCGAATCCTGGAAGCGCAGGCGCCTGACGTGATGCATCGTCACCCCGTCGACCAGCCGCTGTCCACGGGCCTCAAGGCAATCGACGCGATGACGCCTATCGGCCGCGGTCAGCGCCAGCTGATCATCGGCGACCGCCAGACGGGCAAGACCGCAATCGCCATCGATACGATCATCAACCAGAAGAAGAACTGGGAGTCCGGAGACCCCGCCAAGCAGGTGCGCTGCATCTACGTGGCCGTGGGCCAGAAGGGTTCCACCATCGCCTCCGTGCGCGGCGCCCTCCAGGACGCAGGCGCGATGGAATACACGACGATCGTGGCGTCCCCGGCGTCGGATTCCGCAGGCTTCAAGTACATCGCCCCGTACACCGGCTCGGCCATCGGCCAGCACTGGATGTACAACGGCAAGCACGTGCTCATCGTCTTCGATGACCTGAGCAAGCAGGCCGAGGCATACCGTTCGATCTCGCTGCTTCTGCGCCGCCCGCCGGGGCGCGAGGCTTACCCGGGCGACGTTTTCTACCTGCACTCCCGCCTGCTGGAACGTTGCGCCCGCCTCTCCGATGACCTTGGCGGTGGCTCCATGACCGGCCTGCCGATCGTGGAGACGAAGGCGAACGATGTGTCCGCCTACATTCCGACCAACGTGATCTCCATCACCGATGGCCAGATCTTCCTGCAGTCCGACCTGTTCAACGCCGGCCAGCGCCCCGCTGTGGACGTCGGCATCTCGGTCTCCCGAGTCGGCGGCGCCGCACAGACGAAGGCTTTGAAGAAGGTCTCCGGCACGCTGAAGATCTCGCTGGCACAGTACAAGTCCCTGGAATCCTTCGCCATGTTCGCGTCCGATCTGGATGCGGCTTCGAAGGCGCAGTTGACGCGCGGCTCCCACCTGATGGAGCTGCTCAAGCAGCCGCAGTACTCGCCGTTCTCCCCAGAGCAGGAGGTCGTCTCCATCTGGGCCGGCACGCACGGCAAGCTCGACGACCTGCCGCTTGGCGACGTCCTTCCGTTCGAGAAGGGCATGCTTGACTACGTCGCACACAACAGCGACGTGCTCAAGGTCATCGCCGAGACCGGCGACTTCACCGCCGATACGGAGAAGGCGCTCGAGAAGGCAGTCGACGACTACCGCGAGACCTACGTCAAGCTCGACGGCACGCCCCTCATCAACAAGAAGGACGCGAAGCCGGCGCCGACCGCTGTGAAGCAGGAAACCATCGTGCACCACACCCGCAAGGGCTCCAAGCCCAAGGCGGACCAGAAGGCCGGTGAGTAACCATGGCATCCCAGCTCGCATACAAGTCACGCATCGCCTCCACCAAGTCGTTGGCGAAGATCTTCAACGCCCAGGAGATGATTGCGTCTTCGCACATCGCCAAGGCGAGGGACGTCGCCCTGGAAGCGAAGCCATACTCTGATGCGATTTCGGATGCCCTGGCCGCTCTCGTGGCCCATGCCAAGCTCGATCACCCGATCTTCAAGAAGCATGAGAACAAGCCGAACCCCCATGTCGCGGTGCTGGCACTGACCAGTGACCGCGGCATGGCCGGCGCATACACGTCCTCCGTGTTGCGCGAGACGGAAACGCTGCTCAAGCGCCTTGACGACGAAGGCAAGATCCCCGAGCTGTATGTGTATGGGCGCCGCGGTATCACGTACTACAAGTACCGCAACCGCGATATCAAGGCCACATGGGAAGGCCACACCGACGAACCCGGCGTAGAGATCGCCGAGGAGATCTCCAAGACGCTCCTCGACGCTTACATGAAGCCGGGCGAGCAGGGTGGTGTCTCGGAGCTGTACATCGTCTACACGGAGTTCATCAACATGGTCTCGCAGAAGGTGCGCATTCTGCGCATGCTGCCCGTCCAGGTGGTGACGAAGGAGATCGACCCGAACGCCGCTGACGCCGAGGAGCAGATCGAGGAGGCGCGTGACCTCACGGCCCCGCTGTACTCGTTCGAACCCAGCGCCGATGAAGTGCTCGACAAGATCCTTCCCAAGTACGTGCAGTCCCGAATTCACGAGTGCCTGCTGACAGCAGCCGCGTCTGAAACCGCAAGCCGGCAGAACGCGATGCATACGGCAACAGATAACGCCAACAACCTGATCGATGACCTGACGCGCAAGTACAACGCGACTCGCCAGGCCTCCATCACGCAGGAACTGACCGAAATCATCGCAAGTGCCGACGCACTGAATACCTCAGAAGAATAAGGAAAGCCATGGCTATGAATGAAAGTGTGGCCGAGCTGAAGGCGGAGGACAACGCCGCCGCAGCCAAAGGCCGAGTTGTTCGAGTCCAGGGCTCAGTCATCGACGTCGAATTCCCCGTCGGGCACCTGCCTGACATCTACGACGCACTGACTGTGCATATCAACAATGTGGGTGCCACCGAGGGCGAGACTCTCAACGAGATCACGCTCGAAGTGGAGCAGCACTTGGGCGATAACATCGTGCGCACCGTCGCTCTCAAGCCGACCGATGGCCTCGTGCGTGGCGCCCAGGTGACCAACACCGGCGGCCCGATCGAGGTGCCCGTGGGCGATGTGACGAAGGGCCACGTGTTCGACGTGTCCGGCCACATCCTCAACAAGAAGCCCGGCGAGACCATCAAGGTGACCGAGCGCTGGCCCATCCACCGCAACCCTCCGGCATTCGACGAGCTGACATCGAAGACCGAGATGTTCGAGACGGGCATCAAGGTCATCGATCTGCTCACCCCGTATGTGCAGGGCGGCAAGATCGGTCTGTTCGGTGGCGCTGGCGTGGGCAAGACCGTGCTCATCCAGGAGATGATCCAGCGCGTGGCGCAGAACCACGGCGGTGTCTCCGTGTTCGCCGGCGTCGGCGAGCGCACCCGTGAGGGCAACGACCTCATCGGCGAAATGGACGAGGCCGGCGTGCTCGAGAAGACCGCACTGGTCTTCGGCCAGATGGACGAACCGCCGGGGACGCGTCTGCGCGTGCCGCTCACCGCTCTGACGATGGCGGAGTACTTCCGCGACGTGGAGAACCAGGACGTGTTGCTCTTCATCGACAACATCTTCCGCTTCACGCAGGCAGGCTCCGAGGTCTCCACGCTGCTGGGCCGCATGCCTTCCGCCGTTGGTTACCAGCCGAACCTGGCAGACGAGATGGGTGCCCTTCAGGAGCGCATCACCTCGACCCGTGGCCACTCCATCACATCTCTGCAGGCTATCTACGTGCCTGCCGATGATTACACGGACCCGGCCCCTGCCACCACGTTCGCCCACCTGGACGCCACGACCGAGCTGTCCCGCGACATCGCGGCAAAGGGCATTTACCCCGCCGTCGATCCGCTGGCCTCGACGTCGCGAATCCTCGATCCGCGTTACGTGGGCCAGGCTCACTACGACTGCGCGAATCGCGTCAAGGCGATTCTGCAGCGCAACAAGGAGCTGCAGGACATCATCGCCCTGATCGGCATCGACGAGCTCGGCGAAGAGGACAAGACGACCGTGGCGCGTGCACGCCGCATCGAGCAGTTCCTCGGCCAGAACTTCTACGTTGCCGAGAAGTTCACCGGTCGCCCGGGCTCCTATGTGCCTGCCGACGAGACCATCGAGGCCTTCACCCGCATCTGCGACGGCGTTTACGACGACGTGCCGGTGCAGGCGTTCTCCGGCATCGGTGGCATCGACGACCTTGAGCGTCGTTGGCACGACATGAAGAAGGAGCTGGATGCGTAATGGCAGCCGATAAACCCACCATGAAAGTCACCATCGTGGCCGCCGACCGCCCCGTGTGGAACGGCACCGCGTATTCGGTGGTCATTCCGGCCTCCGCGGGGCAGATGGGAATCATGCCTGACCACGAGCCGGTCCTGACGCTGATCAACCAGGGCACCGTGCGTGTGGAAAGCACGAGCGGGCACGCCCACTTGTTCACGGTCTCTGATGGGTTTGCTGCCTTTGACTCCAATTCCATGACCGTGGCGGTCTCCGACTCCAGCGACGACGAGATCGACAACACAGGTGCAGCGGCCGGCGCCGGCGCGAGCGACGCGGCCCAGGCCGAGTAGGCCGGAGCTGTGTTGGCTGTTGCTAGCTGACTAGTTTGTTGGCCAGCTCCTGTTACCAAGGGCTCTGGGTGTGAGTACAGATTCACACCCAGAGCCCTTTTGTATGCTGTGCATGAGCATGAGCTAGCATCCTGGCCTTGGGTGTGAGTGCCGGCTCGCACCCAAGGCGATTTTCGCCGCCAGGCGGTGGCTGATTCCTCAGGGAGAGAGCCAGAGTATGAGTGTCCGCTCGCACTGAAGGCGGTTCCACCGCCTTGTTCTGCCCGGTCCTTCACTAGAAGGGCCTGAGTATGAGTGTCCGCTCGCACTGAAAGTGGTTTTGGACGATATGAGGTGGCTGATGGTCGGCAAGTGGCGTTGAATGTGAGTGGGCGCTCACACTTTGGCGGGGCGGTTGGAGTCCTTGGTCGAATGTGCGAGCGGTGGCTGGCACTTTGGAGGGACTTTCTGCTCTCCGTGGATTCTCGTGTTGGTGAGAATGGCTTGTTTGCTGGGGTCGGGAGCCTTGGTTGGTTGGCGGGGCGTGCAATGTGCGCGCGTCGGCTGGCACATTCCGGCTAGGCAGGGTACGGCCCGCACGAATGTGCGAGTGGAGGCTCACACATTGCAGGGTAAACACGGCCAGGGTGGGCAATGTGTGAGCCCCCGCTGGCACCTTGGCAGGAGACTGGGCCCAAAAGGTGCAATGTGCGAGCGGATGCTGACGCAGCGGTCGGCGATCGATAACGCTGACCCAATAGCGAGCCATTGTCGATGCCAGCCTTCACATCGTTGCCGCGAGAGGTACTCAGCCACGCCCCGTGCGATTCTTGTAGACTGGCGGCATGAGCGAGAAAGAGCGGATGCTGGCGGGCGAGCTGTATGTCGCCGATGATCCGGAACTGGCTGCGATGAGCTTGACCCGGCGACGGCTGGAGCGCACGTTCAATGATCTGCCGTTTGACGCGTTCGAGCAGCGCGAGCAGGTGATTCGACAGCTGTTTGGCTCGGTGGGCGCCCATTGCACCGTGGAACCGCCGTTCCATTGCGATTATGGCTGCAACACCACCGTGGGCGAGAATTTCTATGCCAACTTCGACTGCATCTTCCTCGACGTGGCGCCCATCACTATCGGCAACAACGTGTTCCTTGGCCCGCGCGTGGGCCTCTACACGCCGTACCATCCGATCGACGGGGGTGTGCGTGCCGCGCAGCTGGAGGGAGGGCGGCCGATCACCATCGGCGATGACGTGTGGATGGGCGGCAATGTGGTCGTGTGCCCAGGCGTCACGATCGGTTCCGACGTGGTGATCGGCGCCGGAAGCGTGGTCGTGCGCGACATCCCTTCCCATAGCGTGGCGGTGGGCAATCCCTGCCATGTGGTGCGTGCGATTACCGACGATGACCGCGAGTATTGGGAACGCAAGGCGGCGCAATACCGCGCCGCGGTGGCCGCTGAGCGCAAGGCTGCTGCCGAGGGGAATACTGCCGAGGGGAACGCTGCCATGACGGCAGAGAGCTGACGAATTTCTCCGCAGACCAAAAGAGAACTCGTCGGGCGGGGGCCGGAATCAGAGTCGCCGAACCGCACCTTTCCGTATACTGCTCGGTGTGAGAATTATTGTCGCCGATTGCTCCGCCGTCTATTCCGGCCGCCTCAACGCCATGCTGCCTCGCGCCGCGCGCGTGATCTTGGTGAAGGCGGATTCCAGCGTGCTCATCTTCTCGGAGCTGGGCTCCTACAAGCCGCTCAATTGGATGGCGGCGCCATGCACGGTGCATGAATACGGTCCAGACAGCGACCGCTGGGATTCGCTGGTGCGCGACACCCATGTGGATGACGATGCCGACGATTCTGTTGATGTTGCTGATTCCGGGAATGCGGATTCCGATGCCACACGATCGGGCAGCGCTGATGCAGATGTTGATACTTCTGATGCTGGTGCGGCAAATCCTGATACCGCAAACTCCAATCCTGATGATGCCGCCGCGTCGGATGGCGATATCTTGAGTTCCGCGCCGGCAGAAGCGGCACCAGCAGAAGCGACATCAGCAGAAGCGGCACCGGCACAGCCCGCCGCAGCTCCGTCAGATCCCATTGCGTTTCTGCGCGCTTGCGCGAGCAAGGGGCCGGATATCCTCACGATCGCCATTTACAAGGTCCATTCCGATCAGACCTTTGATCTGGGCACCGATCCAGGGCTCGTCAAGGATGGCGTGGAGGACCATCTGCAGCGCTTTCTCGCCGAGCAGATCGAACGCATCGGCGACGGTGCGCAGCTCGTGCGGCGCGAATACCCCACGGCGATCGGCCCGGTCGACATCATGGCAAAGGATGCCGATGGCACGCACGTCGCCATCGAAATCAAGCGACACGGCGGCATCGATGGCGTGGAGCAGCTCACGCGGTATTGCAAGCTGCTCAATCGTGATCCGCTCCTCGCGCCGGTGCGCGGCATCTTCGCGGCGCAGACCATCACGCCGCAGGCGCGTGTGCTCGCCACCGAGCGCGGCTTCCAGTGTCTGATCCTCGACTACGACGACATGAAGCATCAGGACCGCGGCGACATCACCCTGTTCTGACACCTGCAGTGTGATACATGCTGCATGATTGCATCGGCCAGAATCCCAAGCTGGGTGCGGCCCATTGCAGCGAACTTGGCATTTTGTACAGCATCTGGGGCGCGGATGGCCCAGAATGCTGGCCCGTATCCCAAGTTCGCGGGGAATGCAAAACGGCGCTGGGCGCGGGATCTGTGATCCTTGTGCCCAGCGCCGTTTGCGCTGTGGTGGGTTCTGTGTCAGGTCGGCTGGTCGGCTTGTTCGACCGGTCTGGTCAACCTCGACTGGTCTGCCGCAGTCTTGTTAACCTCGGTTGATTGACCTGAGCTGGCTGACCTCGGCCGGTCTGTCTCGGCCCACCAGCCTCGGCCCGCCAGCCTCAGCCCCTTACCTCAGCTCGCGCTGGGGTGTCGTAGAGGATGTCGACCACGAAGATGAGCGTGGAGTTCGCGGGAATCGAGCCTTGCGCGGTCGAGCCGTAACCCAGGTCCGGCGGGATGATGAGCAGCACCTGGGAGCCGACCTTCTGGCCCACGAGACCTTGCACGAAGCCCTTGATGAGGGAGCTCTCGCTCACCGTGAACTGCGTGGACGTGCCGCTCGACCAGTTGGAGTCGAACTGCGTGCCGTCCGTGAGCCAGCCGCTGTACATGCAGTCGATCGAGTCGCCTTCCTGCACGGTGTCGCCGGTGCCCTGGATGAGCGTCTGCGCGACGAGGCTCGTGGTGGAGCCGCTGTAGGTGCTCATGTCGATGGACGGTTCGCCGGTGGACGAGTCGCGCGTGACGGTCGGCAGGCCGCTGGGCAGGTCCGTGACCTCGGTGCCCGAGGCGCGGGTGGCCGGTGTGGTGGTGCTCATGATCGTGAACACCCACAGGTAGTGGGAGTTCACGTTCGTGGCGCTCGAGGAATCCGAGCTGCTGGCGCTGGAGGAATCGGCGCTGGAGGAATCCGAGCTGCTGGAATCCGACGACGTCGCCGACGAGGACTCGTCGTCCACCACGGTGGCGGTGAAGTCGTTCATCGCGGCAAGCGATGAGAGCCCGGTGCTGGCCTGCGAGACGCTTGCGAGGCGTTCGGCGGAGTTCGTGGCAGTGGTGGTGTCGGTGCTGTCCGTGCTATCGGTGCTGTCGCTGTTATTTGCCGCAGCGCTCGACGACGAGCTGGATTCGTCGAGGTTGTAGCCGATCGCGATGGTGGTGTGCACCTTCTGGCCCACGAGCAGGCCGTAATAATCGGAAGGCGTCTGGCTCGAGGTGATCGTGGCGCAGTCCTTCGGGTCGGAGTCCCACGACGACGAGAGCACGGAGCCATCGTCGGTGTTGACGAACATGTTCTGCAGGCAGATGCGCTGGCCATCCTGCACGGTGTCGCCGTCGCCGGTCTGCAAGATCGCGTAGGAATCGTTGTGCACGGAGTAGGGCAGCGAATCGAAGGAGATGGCCGGCTTCTCGCCGAGGTTGCCGGTGGCGGTGATGCCATCCATGTGGGTGAAGCTGGTGGACGCGGTGGGGCTGGACGTGGTGTTCGAGCTCTTCTTCGAGCCGCAGGCGGATGCTCCCAGGCTCAGCGCGCACGCGCAGCCCAGGGCCACGAGGCGTTTCAGTAATGAGGAATTAAGTGCCATGCGTCAAATCGTAGTGGGTACCTTGCCCGAAGCGGCGATGCCGTGCGGCGGGTGTGCGGGGCGCGTGCGGGGCATATGCGGCGTGCATGCGGTGTACACGGCGCAGGCATGGCGTGTTCATGACACAGGCATGACGATTGCCTCGCGTAGGTATGCCGTGCATATGGCGTGGGCAGTGCTCAGGCTTTCGTCTGATGTGCAGATTTCTTGAGGAATCAATCGAGAGCCAGTCAAGTGCCGGTCGAGGAAGCGATCATGCGTCCAGCCGAGCGAGCGGCGGGAATCGGTGGGGTTGGGGGCGGTTGGTAAAATCGAACGACATGAGCGATATGAACCCACAAGACGAGGCCAATTCCCCGCATGGCACCCCCGCGGACTCCGCTGATTCCGCGTTCGGGTTCCCCCCGGCAGGCAATGGGCCGGAGGCTGTGCGCAACGTGCCGAGTGAGCAGGATGCTTCGCTGCCGGCACCGGACGATGGTCCATATCATGGGATTTCCTTTGATGACGCGATGCTCGGCACCATGCAGGTGCAAGGCGAGCAGGCGCAAGGCGATGCCGCGGCGAATGGCGTGGATTTCAGCAGCGCACAGCCTGGTGAGCAGTTTGATGGGCAGCCCGACGAGCAGTTCGGCGGGCAGTTCGGCGGGCAGCCTGATGGCGCGCAAACTGGTGATGTACAGCCTGGTGATGGGCAGTCACAAGGGGCTGCGCAGCCACAAGGGATTGCACAGCCAATGGGAGAGCAGCCAACGGATGCGCAACCAGCGGCTGCGTCATCGCCTTTCCCCACCACCGGCCAGCAGGCTGCTGTGCCTGACTATTCGTTCCCCTCGGCTCCGGTGAATGCGAGCGATGAGGCGGATTCGAACGAAGTGAATCCAGACGAAGCGGACGAAGCAGGGACGGCTGATTCGAATTCGGCTGATTCCTATCCGGTCGGATCCTCTCCCAACGAAGCGAATCCAAGCGATGCTTCTTCGGGCGCGTCACGTCTCGGCGATGCCTATTCCGACGATACGTATTCCCAAGATGCCTATCCAATCGATGCGACTGCGAACCCCAGTGATTCGCAGCCATTCCAGCCCTATGCCGGTGCCAATGATTTCACCGCGTTGAGCGACGCCATCAACAATCCTGCGGAAACCGTTTCGCAAAGTCCAGCAGACACTGCCGCTGATCCTGCTTCAGCAGGCAGCGCCGATGCTGATGCCGATACTGAAGCCGAAGCCGGTGCCAGCGCCGATGCCGATGCTGCTACCAACGCCGATGCCGACCCTGATTCTGCCGACGATGACGGCAGGCTGGGCGAGGCATCCGCGTGGATCAGCGCTCATTTGCATACGAAGGATACGCACGCGAAGGATGCGCATGCAAAGGACTCCGAGCAGGTGGATTCCTCGAAGTCCGCGTATGCCAAGGAGCGCGCGAAGCGCGAGGACGCTCACGGCGATTCCGCTGATCCCAGCGATTCCGCCGATTCCAACGGCTCCACCGACGAGTCTCACGATTCCCGTGGCCACGGCACGCATGGCGGCGCGTTCGGCATGTTCGGCTTGGGCAAGGAATCCGCCGAGGACAGCGAGAAGGAATCCGACAAGCACGACCGCAAGGCGCGCGCCGAATCCAAGCGCGTGGCAATCATGCGCGGCATCATCACGCCGATCTTCGGCACCATCGCCGTCATCGCGCTCATCTTCGGCGTGCTCAACTCCACGCTGTGGAGGCCACAGCACGACGTGGCGGCAAGCACCCAGCAGGTCTCCACGCAATACCTCGCCACGATCCCCGGCGTGCTCCAGCTCGTGGACGACACGGTGAGCGTGGACGTGAAGGCGCAAGATCCGAACGCCGAACTGTGCATGGAGGTCTCGAACCAGAACGACGTGGCGTCGTGGCTCGACGGCGTGACCTACACGCAGGTCTCCGCGATGGCATCGTGGAGCTCGTTGCAGACGCAGCAAGCGAAGACCGGCGATGTCGACACCACCGAGGGCGCCGACAGCCTTTCGTTCAAGGACGCCGACCTGTGGACGCAGGCGACGTGCGGCACCGGCGAGATTTCCGCGGATTCCCTGACATACAACCCGCAGGACGCGCTCATCGTCGTTTCCGACCCTGAGAACCCGGGCATGTCGGATTCCACCGCGTCTCCCTACACGCTCACCCTGAGCTGGCACCGCGACTCGGTGCCGAACTATGCGATGCCGTTCTACGCGGTGGCGTTGCTCTTCGCGCTGCTCGCGGCGCTCGCCGCCACGGTGTTCTCGCGCGAACGCGAGGGCAAGCGCGTTGCCGGCGAAGACGAAGTGCCCCTGTGGGAGCAGACCGCTGTGATGGCGCGTCTGCGCCACAAGTCCTTCACGTCCCACCGCGGCGACGCCCAGCCTGAGGGCGACGGCGACCAGGCCAGCCAGACCGTCTCGTCGGTGGACGTGGACGATGGCAAGGGCGTGGAGATCAAGGACGAGCTGGGCGAGACGACCGCGTCGTACTCCGTGCAGGACTTCCGCGATTACTTCAACCAGTTGCAGAACGAGAACCCTGACCTGTCGGCAAGCTCCGTGCTCGACGACGTGGTGGCGACCACCGGCAGCATGCCGGCGATCACCGACGCGAAGTTCCGCCCCGAGCCCAAGCACGCGCAGACGCCGGAGGCTGCGGAGGCGACGGATACCGAGGCAACAGCGGTGACGGCGGAAATGCCTAACGCGGCGGAAACGTCGGGGGATGCGGAAACGTCGGCGGCTGCGCAAACAGAGGAGACGGCTGATGATGCTGCGGTTTCCGATGAGGCATCCGATGCCGCATCCGATGTTGCGGAAGGCTCGGGGGATTCCGGCAATCCTGATGATTCCGAGGGTCCGCAGACCGCGACTGACAACGATGCTCTTGACGATGCCGACAATCATGATGCCACTGACCACGAATCCGACGACCAGGAAGGAGCCCAGCTGTGACACCCCGCCATGCATTCACGCGCCGCACTGTGAGGACTGCGAAGAGGACAGCGGCGGCATTCCTGTCGGTCTGCCTGCTTGGCTCCGTCGCCGCATGCGCCGAACCGCTGCCCACCGTGCAGACGCGCATGGGACAGCTCACCTCCGGCACCACCACCACGGAGACGGCGGTGACCGAGGATCAGGAGAAGGCGATTCGTTCGCGCATCCTCGACGTGGTGAACGCCGCCACGACGAACCACGATGCCTCCGGGCTCTCCGCCCGCGTGACCGGACCTGAGCTCGACGTGCGCACCAGCGAGTTGACCGTCTACAACGCCACCGGCAACACGGCGGACATCACCGAGCTCCCGGCGGACGCCTCGCAGGTGAACCTGCCCATCACCACCACATGGCCGCGCGCCATCTTCACGTTCACCACCACGACGAGCGACCAGCAGTCGCAACGCCTGCTCGTGATGACCCAGGATTCCCCACACACCAACTACAAGCTGTGGGCGGTGTGCCCGCTGTTCCAGAACGCCACGATGCCGGCGTTCTCGGTGGATGGCAGCCAGCTGGGCGGCGCCGATGACTCCGGGCTCGTGCAGACCCCGAAGGATGCGCTCGCACACTACGCTGATGTGCTGCAAAACAAGGATTCCAGCCAGTACGCCTCCGAGTTCGAAGACGACCAACTGCGCCAATCCGTCACCTCCGTCGCCGCCAAGATCCAGCAGACGTTCAACTCCAGCGGCGTGACCTTCAGCCAGGATGAGGTGTTCTCGCCCGATGACGCGCAGATCGAGGTGATGCGCACCGCCGACGGTGGCGACCTCGTGGTCGGCCGCATCAACTCCGTGTGGACGCGCCGCCTCGATTCCAACCGCCAGGCGCTGCCCGCCTCCGATGCCGAGCGTGCGCTGTTCGGCGGGGCGACCGCCACGAGCACGATCCAGGTGACGTATGTGAACACCGTGGCCCTCTATGTGCCGGCGGCGGACTCCGGCCAGCAGATGCGCGCCGTGGGCGCCCAGCGCCAGCCGATCCAAGTGGCGGCGGTCTAGTGGCGGCGGTCTGACGGCTGCAATCTGGCGGGCATCGGCGAACAGCGGCCGATGGTCCTGCACCGCCCGCTCTACGCGGGCGGTGAAAGCAGCTTGCAAGGAGTCTCAGGATGCGAAAGGATAGAAGCATGGCAACTCCACAACCGAATCTTTCTGCAATGAACCTGGCGGGCGCCGTGGACCTTGAAGGCTTGAAGCACAAGGTCGACGCCCAGGAGGGGGAGCAAGGCGGCGCCCCCGCGGCAGGCAAGTATGTGATCGACGTGACCACGTCGAGTTTCGAAGCGATGGTGCGCACGTCCGCCACGTTCCCGATCCTGCTGCTGCTGTGGGTGAAGAACGACGACCGCTGCTTCCCGATGGCACGCAAGCTCGCCGACATCGTCAATGGCAAGGACGGCGCGCTCCAGCTCGCCCGCATCGACGTCAACGACAGCCCCGAGATCGCCCAGGCGCTGCGCATCAAGGGTGCGCCGGCGCTGTTCGCGCTCATCAACGGTCAGCCGATGCCGATCCTCGAAGGCGTGCCGCACGAGCAGGAGATGCAGCAGATTGAGGACGCGGTGATTCCGCAGATCCTCCAGGTGGCGGCGCAGGCCGGCGTCGCCGGCAAGGCGCCGATGAGCGGCGATGGCAGCGATGCTCAGGCGTCTGACGGTGCCGATGGCGCCAATCAGGAGGAGAAGGTGCCCGAGGCGCATCGCCAGGCGGACGAACTCGCCAAGTCCGGCGACTACTCCGGTGCCGCGGTGGAATACGCCCACTTGCTCGAACGCGACCCGCATGATGCGCGTGCGGCGCGCGAGCACTCCAAGTGCCTGCTGCTCGCCCGCAATGGCAAGTCCGATGTGCGCGCGGTGCGCGAGGCTGCTGCCGCCAAGCCCGATGACGTCGAGGCACAGATGGACGTGGCGGATGTGGACATGATCGGCGGCCAGGTGAAGGACGCCTTCGACCGCCTGCTCGACTTCCTCGCCACGCACCCCGCCGACAAGGAGCCGGTGCGCGCCCGCCTGCTCGAGTACTTCGCGATGTGCCCGGCATCCGATGCCCGGGTGGCGCAGGCGCGCCGCCGCCTCGCGACGCTCATGTACTGAGCGCGGGGCATCGAGCGGACTGCTTCGCAAGCCTCCCTGCGTGGCTGTATTCTGCGCGGCCGGTGCGTTGGTCTTGTGGCTGATGCGCCGGTCGCGTTGGCGTTCTGCCGCGAATCGTGGTAGCGTGGCGAGAGTGCATTGTGCCGCGCAGCTGCCTTGCAGTGCGTGTGGCGTAACGCAATGGGCTTGTAGCTCAGTGGATAGAGCGTCTGTCTCCGGAACAGAAGGTCGTGGGTTCGAATCCCATTAAGCCCACAAGGTTTCTCAGTAGGGTTCTCGCTAGTGTTTCCCAATAGTATTGTGTGAAAACGTCGCAATGAAGCCGTTTTCCCTTTTCTTCGTTTTCTCAATGTTCATTTCCTCCCAGCATGGCGACAGTGGATCCTTGCTACTCTGAAACCATTGCACCACGACGCGTGCAATGGGCGTTTGGCTTCGCGAGAAGGGAACGACGATGGATCGCACGACGCTGGTGTTGGTGTTGCTGCCGGTGGAATTCATTGTGGTGGGGATCTTGCTGTTCCTGTCCCACCGTGCCAAGCGACGTGGGGACGAAGGGCAGTGCCAGGCATTGTGGAAGGTCGGCACCGTGGTGATCGTGGTGCTGTCAGCCATCATCATCTTCGAATCCGAATGAATTGCCTGGCCTCCTGATACTTCGGTTCACTGGTAATCCGGCGTGGAATGGGCAATGATTCGTGCGGTTTACGGTGATAGTATCGGCGCAACCGCATGGAATGCGGCGGATTGGCTTTGAACAAGGCTCATCGTGGAACAATCCAGAGCTCAACAGAAAGGCACATCATGGCAGACCTTGAAGCAATCGCAACCCCGAACGCACCCGCGGCGCTGGGCGCCTACAGCCAGGCGGTGCGCGCCAACGGCTTCGTGTTCGTCTCCGGCCAGCTGGGCATCGATCCGGCGACCGGCAAGCTCGCGGGCGAGACCGCTGCCGAACAGGCGGCGCAGTCGCTGAAGAACATCACGAACATCCTCGCCGAGGCCGGTCTGGGCACCGACCGTGTGGTGCGCGCCACGATCTACCTGCACGACGTGGCGGACTTCAAGGCCGTGGACGCCGAGTACGCCAAGGTGTTCGGCGGTGGCGTGAAACCCGCGCGCGTGGCGTTCGGCGGCAACAACCTGCCCACGGGCGCGCTCGTGGAGATCGACGCCATCGCCGCCGAGTGAACGAGCGCTGATCGACCACACCGCAACCCTTCTGCGGGCACATCGCGCCGGAATGGAACGTTCCGGCGCTTTTTCGTGCCCCGCGTCTACGGTTGGGTGGGTATTCATGGCGGCGCGCAGCCACGCATGCGATGGCAGGCATGCTGATGGCGGCATTCGGCAGCCCCGCCATGACGAGGCATGAAAAGGACGTCACATGACCGATAACGCACACAAGCAGGGGAGCCAGAGGAGCGGGGCGAGCGCCGCGCCGCAGCGCGAGCACGCTCACCGCCCGGCGCACGACCAGCTGACGCGTTCGATGGAATCGCGCCACCTCACGATGATCTCGCTCGGCGGCGTCATCGGCACCGGCCTGTTCGTCAGCTCCGGCCACACCATCCACGACGCCGGTCCGTTCGGCGCCGTGCTCGCCTACATCATCGGCTCGGCGCTCGTCTACTGCGTCATGCTGTCGCTGGGCGAGCTGTCGGTCGCCATGCCCTATGCCGGCAGCTTCCACCTGTACGCCCGCCGCTTCATCGGCCCGGGCACCGGCTTCACCATCGCCATCCTCTACTGGCTCAACTGGGCGGTGGCGCTCGCCTCGGAGTTCACCGCCGCCGGCCTGCTCATGCAACGATGGTTCCCCAACTCGTCGGCGTGGGTGTGGAGCGCCGTATTCATCGTCGTCGTGTTCCTGCTCAACATCCTGTCGGTGCGGCTCTATGGCGAGGCGGAGTTCTGGTTCGCCAGCATCAAGGTGCTTGCCATCGTCGCGTTCATCGTCATCGGCATCCTCGCCATCGTCGGCGTGCTGCCCATCGCAGGCCGCAGCTCGGCGCCGGGCCTGTCGAACTTCTGGCGTGATGGCTGGTTCCCCAATGGCATCGTGCCGGTGTTCTCCACGCTGCTCACCGTCGTGTTCGCGTTCTCCGGCACCGAGGTGATCGGCGTGGCGGCAGGGGAGACGAAGGATCCGGGCCGCGCCGTGCCCAAGGCGGTGCACACCACGGTGCTGCGCCTCGCGATCTTCTTCATCGGCTCCATCGCCGTGATGGCGGCGCTTATCCCGTGGCAGCAGTCCGGCGTCGACACGAGCCCGTTCGTGCTCGTGTTCCAAAGCATCGGCATGCCGTTCGCCGGCGACATCATGAACGCCGTTGTGCTCACTGCGGTGCTTTCCGCCGCGAATTCCGGCTTGTATGTGTGCTCGCGCATGGTGTGGTCGCTCGCCAAGGAGAACATGATCCCGCAGGTGCTCGCCAAGACGAACTTCCGCGGCGTGCCCGTGTTCGCCGTGCTCATCAGCCTGGCGGGCGGCCTGCTCGCGCTGCTCTCGAGCGTGTACGCCGCCAGCACCGTGTATCTGGCGCTCGTGGCGATCTCCGGATTGGCGACGCTGTTCGTGTGGATCTCTGTGGCGGTGTGCCACATCCTGTTCCGTCGCCAGCTCGCCCGCGAGGGCAAATCCACCGATACCCTGGGCTACAAGGCGCCGGGTTACCCGGTGGTGCCCATCGTGGCGATTGTGCTGTGCGTGTTCGCGCTCGTGCTCGTCGCATGGGACCCGACCCAGCGCGGCACGCTGCTCATGATGCTGCCGTTCGTGGCGCTGTGCTACGGCTTCTATTACGCCCGCGAGGCATGGCGGCGCAAGCACGGCGCTTGTGCAACGCCCTCGCTAGACTTTGAAGAATGAATCCTGAAGCACTCGCAAGCATTATCGAACGCACAGCCCATGACCTCGCCGCATCCGGCGAGGCAGGTCAGTTGACCGACGACATGATCCCCGCCAAGGTCACGGTGATGCGACCCAAGGACCGCTCCCATGGCGACTGGGCGACGAACATCGCGATGCAACTGGGCAAGAAGGCAGGCATGACGCCGCGCGACCTGGCGCAGCTGTTCGCCGACCGCCTGGCCGTCGCCGACGGCATCGCGTCCGTCGAGGTCGCAGGCCCCGGATTCATCAACATCACGCTGGATTCCGCCTCCGCGGCCGCCGTCGTCGAGCAGGTGCTCGCGGAAGGTGCGCAGTTCGGCAGGAACACCCACCTTTCTGGCCGCACGCTCAATTTGGAATTCGTCTCCGCCAACCCCACCGGGCCCATCCACATCGGCGGCACCCGCTGGGCCGCCGTGGGCGACTCGATGGCGCGCGTGCTCGAGGCGAACGGCGCCAAGGTGGTGCGCGAGTATTACTTCAACGACCACGGCACCCAGATCGACCGCTTCGCCAAGTCCCTCGTCGCCGCTGCGCACGGCGAGCCGACCCCGGAGGACGGCTACAAGGGCACCTACATCAACGAGATCGCACAGCGCGTCATCGATGAGGCGAAGGCGGATGGCGTGGACGTGCTCTCCCTGCCGCGCGTCAAGGGCGAGGACGGCGCCGAGGGCGATTCCGCGCAGCGCGAGGAGTTCCGCCGCCGCGCCGTGCCGATGATGTTCGCCGAGATCCAGAAGTCCATGAAGGACTTCCGCGTCAACTTCGACGTGTGGTTCCACGAGAACAGCCTGTACAGCAATGGCTCCGTGGACCGCGCCATCGAGCTGCTGCGCGGCAAGGGCGACATCTACGAGAAGGACGGCGCCACCTGGTTCGCCTCCACCAAGTACGGCGACGACAAGGACCGCGTCATCATCAAGTCCGATGGCAATTACGCCTACTTCGCCGCCGACATCGCCTACTACTACGACAAGCGCCACCGCGCCACCAACCCCGCCGACGTCGCCATCTACATGCTCGGCGCCGACCACCACGGCTACATCGGCCGCATGATGGCGATGTGCGCAGCCTTCGGCGACAAGCCGGGCGTCAACATGCAGATCCTCATCGGCCAGCTCGTCAACGTGGTCAAGGATGGCAAGGTCGTGCGCATGTCGAAGCGCGCCGGCAACGTCGTCACCATCGACGACCTCGTCGACGCCATCGGCGTGGATGCGTCCCGCTACTCGCTCGCCCGCACGAGCTACGACCAGTCCGTGGACATCGACCTCAACCTGCTCGCCAGCCACTCCAACGACAACCCGGTCTACTACGTGCAGTACGCGCACGCGCGTTCCAAGAACGTGGACCGCAACGCCGCGGCAGCCGGCATCACGCGTGACGGCGCCGACATGGCGCTGCTGAGCACCGAGGCGGACGGCGAGCTGCTCGCGCAGCTGGCGCTGTATCCGTCGATGCTCGCGCAGGCGGGCGACGAGCGCGAACCGCACCGCGTGGCGCACTACCTCGAGGAGCTCGCCGGACGCTACCATAAGTGGTATGCAGCCGAGCGCGTGGTGCCGATGGAGCTCACCGACGCCGAGAAGCGCGGCGACGCGAAGGACGTGGAAGCCCTGCGCATCGCCAAGGACCCGGAGCCCGCGCGCGCCGCGGCACGCCTGGCGCTCAACGACGCCGCGCAGCAGGTGATCGCCAACGGCCTCGACCTGCTGGGCGTCTCCGCGCCCGACGCGATGTGATGGGACATTGAGAACGTTACCGAAAGCAAGGAAGGCGGAACAATCATGGACGCAACGAATCCGCAAACCCCTGTGAACGCAGCCGCGCAGCAAGGCGCAACGCCGGTGGGCGCGGCACCGACCGCTGCCGCACAGGGCAAGATGAGCCCCGTGTGGCCCGCGGCTGCCCGCCGCGACGCCAACGGCGCCATCACGATCCACGGCTACGATGCGCTCGGCCTCGTGCAGCGCTACGGCAGCCCGCTGTATGTGATGGACACCGACGAGGTGCGCCGCCGCGCCCGGTACTTCGTGGAGGCGGCGCGCAACGCGTTCCCCAACACGACGACGCAAGTGAGCTTCGCCGCCAAGGCGTTCATCAGCAAGGAGATCTGCCGCATCGTCGCCGAGGAAGGCATGACGATCGACACATGCACACTCGGCGAGATGCGCATCGCGCTCGCCGCCGGCATCCCCGGCCGCAGGCTCATCCTGCATGGCAACAACAAGACGGACGAGGAGATCGCACTCGCGATCGACAACGACTTCGCCAAGATCGTGCTCGATTCGCCGGACGAGGCGGCGCGCGTCGAGCGCATCGCCCGTGCGCACGACAAGCGCGCCAAGGTGATGCTGCGCGTGACCGTGGGCGTGCATGCCGGCGGCCATGAGTACATCTCCACCGCGCACGAGGACCAGAAGTTCGGCGTGCCGCTGCTCGCCCCCGGCGCCTCCGCATCGGTGCTCACCGGCGAATACGACCGCCCCGACGAAGTGGAGCACGCCTCCGAGGCCGAGCCGGACGATGCGCCGCGCATCAACTCGCTCTACGCCATCCCCCCGAGCAAGAAGGACCGCAACCCCAAGCTCGAGGCCGCGCTCAACGCGCTGGCGGACGGCCCGGCGATCGCCGCCCTCAAGGACATCCGCAAGCGCGACCAGTACCTGGAGCTCGTGGGCGTGCACTCGCACATCGGCTCGCAGATCCACGACGCGGACGCCTTCATCGAAGCCGTGGGCCGCGTGTTGCTGCTGCGCAAGACGTTCTATGCCACCGATGGCTATGTGCTGCCCGAGATCGATCTGGGCGGAGGCTACTCCGTGCCCTACCTCGACTCCGATTCCTCGATGGACGTCGCCGCCACGCTCAAGCGCATCGCCAAGGCGTTCACTGCCGAGATCATGAAGGGCCTGCCTGCGCCGGTGGTGAGCTTCGAGCCCGGCCGTTTCATCGTGGGCCCCGCCGGCGTGACGCTCTACCGCGTGGGCACTGTGAAGCCGGTGGCGCTCTCCGACGGCACCGTGCGCACTTACGTCTCGGTGGATGGCGGAATGTCCGACAACATCCGCCCCGCGCTCTACGGCGCCGAATACGAGGCGGCGCTCGCCAACCGCGCGGGCTCCGAGAAGAAGATCCTGGCGCGCGTGGTCGGCAAGCACTGCGAATCCGGCGACATCGTTGTCAAGGACTGCCACCTGCCCGCCGACATCAAGCGTGGCGACATCCTCGCTGTGCCGGTGACCGGTGCCTATGGCCGCACGATGGCGAGCAACTACAACCAGGCGCTGCGCCCGGCGGTGGTGGCGGTGAGCCACGAAGGCTCGCATGTGATGATCCGCCGCGAGACGATCGACGACCTGCTGGGCCTCGACGTGTCGCAGTGAGGCGCGGTGCTCGGCTGTGGCGCGTGGCGCGTGGCGCTGCTGGGCTGAGACTGTCTGGCTTGGGCTGAACCGAGCTAGCATGAAGCCGGCATCGTGGGATTGATTGCAGCAATCGAAATGATTGCAGCGCAATCAGCCCATGATGCCGGCTTTTCTTATCTGCCGAACTTGGGGTTCCGTACAGCATTTTGCGCGGTTTTAGCGGAAATGATGGCCAAGATGCCAAGTTGGGCGGATGGAGTTCGCTCGGTGAGATGGTACCGCGCCTGCGATTGGGCCGGTGATGTCTGGACGGATGAAGTTCACGCCGTGAGCGAAATCTGGGGAATTCAAAACTTGAGTCTTTACAACTCAAGTTTTGGTTGTATCATTGTCTCAGAACTTCTGAGAGACAGGTTCTGATGGCGTCAGCAACGCAGCGCGCATCGCACGTTCGCATACGCAGCGCAATCGGAACGCTTCCCTCAGCCATAACGCAAACCGACATCTGCCGGCCGCCCCGATGGCTGATTCATCAGCGTCGGATGCTCAGCGGCGGGCACCAGGGAAAGAAGACATATGAGCATCCAATTCACCCAGATGGCGCAGGAAGCCATCAGCGACGCCGTGCAGAGCGCCGCGGCTGCGGGCAACCCGCAGATTGACACGTTGCACCTTGCCGACGCGCTGCTGCGCCAGGAGAACGGCACGGCGCGTCCGCTGATCGAGGCCGCCGGCGGCGATGCACAGGCGGTGGGCGCCGACGTGCGTCGCGCACTGGTGGAGCTGCCGTCCGCAACGGGCAGCACCACCACGCAGCCCCAGCCCAGCCGTCAGTTCGAAGTCGTGCTGAGCAAGGCACAGGAAGAAATGCAGCGCAACGGTGATACGTATGTGACCGGCGAAGTGCTGATGATCGCCCTCGCACAGGACGGCGGCCGCATGCAAGACATCCTCACCCGCCACAATCTGACGGCGGATGCGCTGCGCAAGGCGCTGCCGCAGGTGCGCGGCGGCGACAAGAAGGTCACCACCGACAGCGGCGATGGCAACTACAAGGCGCTCGAGAAGTACTCGACGGACCTCACGCAGCGCGCGAAGGAAGGCAAGCTCGACCCGGTCATCGGCCGCGACAACGAGATTCGCCGCGTCATCCAGATCCTCTCCCGCCGCACGAAGAACAACCCCGTGCTGATCGGCGAGCCGGGCGTGGGCAAGACCGCCGTCGTGGAAGGTCTGGCGCAGCGCATCGTCGCCGGCGATGTGCCGTCCACGCTGCGCGACAAGAAGCTCATCTCGCTCGACCTGGGCTCCATGGTCGCCGGCTCCAAGTACCGCGGAGACTTCGAGGAACGCCTGAAGTCCGTGCTGGACGAGATCAAGAACTCGAACGGCCAGGTCATCACGTTCATCGACGAGATCCACACGATCGTGGGCGCTGGCTCCGCCGAAGGCTCGATGGATGCCGGCAACATGATCAAGCCGATGCTTGCCCGCGGCGAGCTGCACCTGATCGGTGCCACCACGCTGGACGAATACCGCGAGTACATCGAGAAGGATCCGGCCCTCGAACGCCGCTTCCAGCAGGTGTTCGTGGGTGAGCCGAGCGTGGAAGACACGGTTGCGATCCTGCGTGGCATCGCCCCCAAGTACGAGGCGCACCACAAGGTCACGATTTCCGACGACGCGCTCGTCGCCGCCGCGAAGCTTTCGAACCGCTACATCACCGGTCGTCAGCTGCCTGACAAGGCGATCGACCTGGTGGATGAGGCGGCTGCCCGTCTGCGCATGGAGCTCGATTCCTCCCCGGAGGAGATCGATGAGCTGAGCCGCCGCGTGGACCGTCTGAAGATGGAGAAGGCATACCTGCTGGGCAATCCGAAGGACGACAAGGCCGCTGCGAAGGCCGAGGAGCAGCTCGACGACAAGTCGCGCGACCGCCTCGCCGACCTCAACAAGGACATCGCGGACCTGAGCGAAAAGCTCGCAGGGCTCAACGCCCGGTGGAACAGCGAGAAGGCCGGCCGCAACAAGGTGGGCGACCTGCGCAAGAAGCTCGATGAACTGACCACACAGGCGGAGCTTGCCGAGCGTTCCGGCGACTATGCGAAGTCCTCGCAGATTCGCTACGGCGAGATCCCCGACGTGCAAAAGCAGATCGCCGCAGCCGAGAAGGCCGAAAAGGACGCGGCCAGCGGTGGCGACGCCGGCAAGGCAAGCGAACCGATGGTGCCGGACCGCGTGGATGCCGACTCCGTGGCGCAGATCGTCTCGGAGTGGACCGGCATTCCGGTGGGCCGCCTCATGCAGGGCGAGAACGAGAAGCTCCTGCACATGGAGGACTACCTGGGCAAGCGCGTGATCGGCCAGAGGAAGGCCATCGCCGCCGTGTCGGACGCCGTGCGCCGTTCGCGTGCAGGCATCTCCGACCCGAACCGCCCGACCGGTTCGTTCATGTTCCTCGGCCCCACCGGTGTGGGCAAGACCGAGCTCGCGAAGGCGCTCGCGGACTTCCTGTTCGACGACGAGAAGGCCATGGTGCGCATCGACATGAGCGAGTACATGGAGAAGGAGAGCGTCTCCCGTTTGATCGGCGCGGCCCCCGGCTACGTCGGCTACGAGGAGGGCGGCCAGCTCACCGAGGCTGTGCGCCGTCGTCCGTACTCCGTGGTGCTTTTCGACGAGGTCGAGAAGGCCCATCCGGAGGTGTTCGACATCCTTCTGCAGGTGCTCGACGATGGCCGCCTGACCGATGGCCAGGGCAGGACCGTGGACTTCAAGAACACGATCCTCATCATGACGTCGAACCTGGGCTCGCAGTTCCTGACGAACGACTCGCTCAACGACGATGAGAAGCACACGGCTGTGATGGACGCGGTGCGCGCCCACTTCAAGCCGGAGTTCCTCAACCGCCTCGACGAGATCATCATGTTCGATCCGCTGACGCGCGACGAGCTCGGTGGCATCGTGGACCTGCAGGTCGCGCAGGTCGCCGACCGCCTGAAGGATCGCCGTGTGAAGCTCGACGTGACCGATGCCGCCCGCGAGTGGCTTGCTGACATGGGCTACGATCCGGCGTATGGCGCTCGCCCGCTGCGCCGCCTGGTGCAGACCGAGGTGGGCGACCAGCTCGCTCGCATGATCCTCGCCGGCGATGTGCACGATGGCGACACCATCGTTGTGGACCAGACCGGTGGCCAGCATTTGGAGCTCACCGATACGGCCAGTGGTGCCGCGTCTGGCGCGGCGGATGGCGGCGCTGGCTCTGGCTCGGCTGGTGTCGGCGGCGTTGGCGGCGTTGGCGGCAGCAAGGCGATGTGATCGCCGATGCTGCCGGAGTGACGGTGTCATCGATCTGTTGATGTGACCGGGCGCGATGGCGGACGCCGTTGAAGCTGCTGCGGCTGTGCATGGCGCCATGCCGATGCTGCGACATTGCAGGCAGGCAAGGTTCGAGGCCCGTTGGGTGCGAGCAATGGCTCACACTCAACGGGCCTTTCTGTGTTGAGGGGTGCGGCGGTGTCTTCGGGAGGCGCTTGGGTGTGAGTGGTGGCTTGCACTGAAGGTTGATTTCATGCTGCTGGGTTGATTTCGGGGGACTTTCGAGGTCTCGGTGTGAGTGGTGACTCACACCGAAGCGGGAATGTGGCAGATTTCGGTTGTTCCAGGGCAGATTGTGGCTTGCGGTGTGAGTGGCCGCTCGCATTCAGGGCTGGTTTCCGCTCGCAATACGGCTGTGATCTAGTGGCTTTCTGCTTTGGGTGTGAGTAATGGCTTGCACCTGGGCTGGATGTGGGACGGATGCTGGGTGTCTGGTGCTAGACGTTGGTGCCGAGGTCGATGTCGGTGAAGCCTTCGGCTTTGTCTTGTTCCTTGTTGCGGCGCATTTTGTCGAGGTCAAGGCTGATCGAGAAGAGATCCGCGGGATCCCTGCCGAGCGCGTCGGCGATATGCCAGATCTTGTCGATGCTCAACGCTTGCTCGCCGCGTTCGATGCGCCCCATGTACGATCGGTCGATTCCAGAGAGGTGAGCGAGCTCCTCTTGTGAGAGCCCGCGTGCCAGTCGCACTCGTCGGATGGCTTCGCCGAATAGCTCCCGATGCTCCCTGTCGGTGTCGGCTTCACTGTGCGATTCGGTGCCATTGCGCGTGGCGGCGTCAGGGCGCGACGTGGCGTCAGCGTTGGGCGTTCCTTGCGGGCGTCCCGCTGGAGAGTTGAGCGGACGCCCCGCTGCAGGCTTGAGTGAGGATGTGCGTGACGCTGCGGTTTTTCTTGATTGTGCGGCTTTGCCTGCCGATGTGTTTGCCGATGCGTTTGCAGCAGTGCTTGCCGTTGGGATGCGTGTGCCGGTGTCGGTACTGGCGCGGTTGTCAGTGCGGTTGTTGAAATGATGGTCTGCGCGGTTGTTGGCCGTGTTGGTGCTGCGATGTGCGCTGGATGTGCTCTGTGTGTTGTCTTCTTCCGTCAATGCCATGCCACATAGCGTGGGTGGATGGAGACAATAAAGCCACGGATTATAATCCGTATTTTTATAATCCGTGGCTGCTGTACCGTGTTGTGCACTGTAGTGCGCGCTGCAGTGCACAACACAGTGCACGCTGTGTCGCGATTGCACGCTGTGTCGCGCGTTGTAGTGCGCGTAATGCTACGCGTTGTTTTGCGTGGCGTCTTGCCTGTTGGTCTGCGCGGTTCCTCATGGAATCACGCTGGAATCACGCAGAGAGGTCGCTGCCCCCGGGCGAAGCTGTGACCTAGGCGTTGAGGAACTTGGCGGGATCCTTCTTGAAGGAATCCAGGCAGTTCGGGTTGCAGAAGTGGTACGTCGTGCCGTTGTATTCCCAGGAGAGGGAATCCGCGCCCACGGTCATGCCACACACCGGGTCGGTGAACGTGGCGGAGGAGGAATCGTCTTTCTTCTTGCCGAAGTGGAACATATCAGTGCCTTTCAATGTGTTGTGAGAATTGTTGTGTGCGTCGTCGTGTGAGTCCACGATGACCGTGGGCTCGGAATGCTGGGGCATTGCATGCTGCATGTCTGCAGCCACATGGGCGTTGCGCAGCCTGTTTGCATTGAGCACGAGGCAGATGGACGACATCGCCATCGCAGCTCCTGCAATCATGGGGCTGAGAAGCCAGCCAGTCAGCGGGTAGAGCACGCCGGCAGCCAGCGGGATGCCAATCATGTTGTAGGCGAACGCAAACACAAGGTTCTCGCGAATATTGTGCATCGTGGCGTTCGACAGATTCATTGCGGTGAGCACGCCAGTGAGACTGCCGTCCATGATCGTGACGTCCGCGGATTGCATCGCCACGTCGGTGCCGGTGCCCATCGCAATGCCGATATCGGCGGTCGCAAGGGCGGGGGCATCGTTGATGCCGTCGCCCACCATCGCCACCAGGCCATGATGACCGGCATTCTCCGCTTCCGTCTGGATGCGTTCGATCCACTTCGCCTTGCCATCGGGCAGGACGTTGCAAATCACCGTGTCGATGCCGACTTCGCTTGCCACGGCTTTCGCCGTCGCCTCGGTGTCGCCGCTGAGCATGATCGTGGTCACGCCACGCGCCTTGAGTGCGGCGATTGCCTTGGGGGAATCCGGCTTGATCGGGTCATCGGCATAGCTGACTGCAGGCATGCTGCTCGGCGTGGAAGCGGGAGCTGCCTGACCTTGCTTCGCAAGATGGGCGACGCCCTCGGTCACGGTGCCGGTTTTGTCGAAGACGACGGTCGTGATGTCTTTCGCACGCTGGAGGGCGCTCGCAGAGGTCACGAGCACGCCATTGCGGGCGCCGAGCCCCAGGCCTGCGGTGACGGAAAGAGGCGTTGCCAGTCCCAAGGCGCACGGGCATGCGATGATGAGCACGCAGACGCCCGCCACCAGCGCATGGGCGAGGCGCGGCTGGGGGCCGATGGAGAGCCAGATGGCGAACGTCCACACCGAGATGAGGATGACGGCGGGTACGAAGATCGCTGCGATCTTATCGGCGAGTTGCTGCACCGGAGCCTTCGTGGCTTGGGCCTTCGCCACCATCGCCACGATACCGGCGAGCACGGTGTCATCGCCTACCTTCGTTGCCTTGACAGCAAGCGGGGCGTTCATCGCCATCGTCGCGCCGGTGACGGCATCACCCACTGTGCGTTGCACGGGGCGGGACTCGCCGGTGATCATCGATTCGTCGATGTTCGCAGTGCCTGCCGCGATCACGCCATCGGTGGGGATGCGGTCGCCCGCCTTGGCGAGGAAGAGCTGGCCAGGCTTGAGCGAGTCAATCGGCACGCTGTGGCCTGCTCCAGGATTGCCCCATGCGCCAGACTCCACCTCTGAGGCGTTCAGGAGCACCGCGGTGTTCGGGCGCAAGCCGATGAGCGCGTTGACGGCGTTGCCGGTGCCTTCGCGTGCCTTCGCTTCGAGCAACCTGCCGACGAGCACCAGCGTGATGACCACGCCGACCGATTCAAAGTAGGGTTCGCGCGAGCCTTCGGGGAAGGCCTGCGGGGCGATCATCACCGCAGTGCTGTAAAGATATGCCGCAAAGGTACCGAGCGTCACCAGCGAATTCATCTCCGGCGAGCGGTGTGCTAACGCCAGCCACCCGACCTGATGGATTGGCCAGCCGCACAGGAACATCACTGGTGTGGTGAGGAGGAATTGCCAGAGCGGATTCGTGAGCCATGACGGCCATGCAGAGGTATCGACCGACATCGCGACCATCGCATAGACGAACACCGGAATGGTGAGGATGGCGCTCACCGTGACGCGGCGCTTGAGATCCTTGGTCTCCGCGGACTTCTCAGTGGTGCTTTCCACGACACTTTCCGTTGCATCGCTGGCGCTTGCTGTCGCATCGCTGGCGCGTGTTGTGCCGCTTGCATTGACTGTGCTGGCATGAGTGCCGGTGGCATCGGGATGCGTTCCATGGTTGTCGGCATCAACGGCAGAAGACGTGTGCGAAGCGGAGTCGCTTTCCGTTGCCCCCGAAGCATTGGCATGCTTGCCGGACACCACGTGGAGCGAGCCGTGCACCATGTTCATGCCGCAGGCGAAGGGATAGTCGCCGGCCTTGAGCGCGGGCAGCTCCACAACGGTGCGTTGGTTGCCGGGAAGATGTGCGTCGATTCCCAGGTCGGAGAACACGACGTGCGACGTGCATTCGCCGGTCTCCTTGCGATCGAAGGTGATGGATGTGGGCAGACCTTCCTGCAGTTCGATGACCGCGGGGGAGTAGCCGCCTTGCACCGTGACGTCGATGGTCTGGGCGCCATCGTGCACCTGGGCCGCGCTGCCGGATCGCGAACCGAAGAAGTACCACAGGATGACGGCGCTGAGAAGCACCGCGACCACAATGATGGCAACGGTCATGCTGGCCTCCGTTTCTCGGCATGGCATGGTGCCATGCCATCTGATGACGAATGAAGCACTCGTGGGATGGAGGCCGATGGTTGGCTGAAGCCGTGCCGGCGCGTTCCGCGGTGGGACGTTCATCGTCAACATACCCAGATGTCGCTGGGAATGGAACTGAGCCAGTCATGTTTCGTTAAGCGCGAAATCGTTGCAAAACTGCCATACGTGAGACTGGGCTGATGCTTCTTGGGCTTCGCGCTGCTTTTCGTGCAGCGCTTTCTCGGTGACCCGGGCCGTTGGATCAGGGATGCTGGTCAGTTGTTGGGATTCCGAGGGACTCGCCGTGCGTTGTGTCCGCCTGCCGCTAGTGTACAATCGAACATATGTTCGGTCAAATCGGAGAGGTCGTCATCCTCATCATCATGACGCTAATCGGCGTGGCGCTGGGCTTTCTGCTCGGCCGTGCCACCGCTTCGCGTTCCGCTGCGCCTGGCGAGCCAGGCGATGGGCAGTCGTATGCGCAGGGCATGAATCCCCAGGGCATGAATCCACAGGAAGCGCAAGCCGCGCGGGCCCAGATCGCCCAATTGCAAAGCCAAGTGGCACAGGAGCATGCCCAGTCGGCGGCCGCCACGAGCGGAGCCAACGAGATGAAACAGCAGATCGCTTACCTGCAGTCGCTTATCGCTCAGCTGCAACAGCAGGAGGCAGATCGCGTCCAAGCTCAGAGGGAGCGTGACGCCGCACAGCAGCAAGAAAAGCTTGGTGAGCAGGCGAAGCAGAAGGATGCTCAAACGCAGTTGCTCCAGGCGTTCGCTCCCGTTCAGAAGAACCTCGACGAGCTGGGGCGCCGCGTCGCCACGATGGAGGAGTCGCACAAGCAGTCCGAAGGCATGCTGAACGCGAATCTCAAGACCCTTGAGCAACGTCAGCAGGAGCTCAACCGTGCCACGTCATCGCTTGCTTCCGCGTTGAGCAATAACAAGGTGCGCGGCGCCCTTGGCGAGGTTCAGCTGAGGAACATCGTCGAGTCCGCGGGGCTCGTCGAGCATGTGGATTTCGAGACGCAGGTGGTGCTCGCCGACGCCTCCAAGCGCCCGGACATGGTCATCAAGCTGCCAGGTGGCAAGTCGATCCCCGTGGACGCGAAGACACCGTACAGCGATTACAGCCAGGCTTGTGCAATTCCCGATTCCGCGCCGGAAAGCGAGCTCGAGCGCAAGAAGCAGCTGTTGGCGAACCATGCCAAGGCGGTGCGCAAGCACGTGGATGACCTTGCTGTGCGCGACTACCACGATTGCCTGCCGGATGCGCCGGACTTCACCATCGCCTTCATCCCCAGCGCTACCGTGCTCCAGGCGGCGCTTGACGCCGACCCGGGCCTGCTCGACTATGCGTTCTCGCACAACGTGGCGCTGTGCTCGCCGGTCACGCTGTGGGCCGTGCTCAAGTCCGTCGCCCATGCCTGGCAGCAGCAGGGGCTCACCGACGAGGCGAAGGAGCTCTACCAGGACGTCAAGGAACTCTATTCTCGTCTGAGCACGATGGGAGACACCATCAATACCTTGGGCAAGAGCGTGACATCGGTGGTCAAGAATTACAACAAGCTCGTCGGCTCCTTGGAAAAGCGTGTGCTGCCGTCCGCTCGCAAGATCCAAAAGATCGACATGAGCAAAGTCATCGAACCGATTCCGCAACTCGACCCCGACAAGACCGATGTGCGCGAGCTCACCGCGGCGGAGTTCACGCAGAATGACGATCCCGTACTCAACGTTGGCGTGCAGAGTGCATCGAACGTTGACATGTAGGATCTGCCAGGAGCTGACGTGCAGGGTGCGCCGAGCGCTGACGTGCAGGATCGGGCACTGGCGTGCAGGGTATGCCAGGCACTGGCGTGCAGGGTGCATCGGTCACTGGCGTGCAGGGTGCATCGGGCGCTGATACTCAAAGTGTGCAGGGCGCTGACATGCTGGGCACACCGGTGTCTGCCGTGCAGGGCAATGAGTAGGGTGGAAGCATGACTTCCGAATTTAAACCGACTGGTGCGCCGGATGTACGCGAGGCTGTCAGCTATGACATGCGCGAGCCCAAGGACCGCTTGCGCGACATGGTGGCCACCGAGGTGCGCAGCAAGCCGTTCAGCGAGCTGTTCACCGTGAGCCTGGACCATGAGGGCGCCCAGTTGGCGGGCCATGTGCTGCTCGACACCTTGGAAGAGCAAGGCTATGGCCTGGACGATTTCGATGCGGTCGGTGCACTGACCGCCGCCGCCGTGCCGTTTGCGTGCGCGATGGTGCATGCCGCCGCGTCCCGCGGGCAGGACCTCGATGCGTTCGTCATGGATTTCGTCTACCCCTCCATCAAGGGTCCGTCCATTGACGGCAAGCGCGTGGTGCTGCTTGATTCATGGCTGTCCGAGAAGTCGTATGTGCAGACGTCCTCGCTCGTCACACTGCGCCATGGCAATGAATTGGGGCTCGATTTCTCCATCGTCACGTCCCGCGGCGCCCAGGTGGTGGCGATCGCCTCGCTCGTAGGCGGCGTGAAGGACCAGGCAAATGTGAAGGAACAGGCAACGAAGAATGCCGCCGCACAGCAGGTCCAGCCGACCATCGGCGAGCCCACCCGCACCATTGATGTGGTGGATCCCGTCAACGACAAGCACACCGAACTGCCGTTCATCGAGGTCTTCGACGAATACGCGCTGCGTGACGGGAATCAGGCTGATACCGGCATCGCTGCTTCCACGGCTGATGCCGATACCACCGACTCCCGTCATGCCGACCCCGATACTACCGAGGCAGCATAGAGGCAACATCCGTGCACGAACCGTCTGAATTCACCAAGCAAGTCGCGGCATCCGGCGAGCCCGAATGGCGTGAGATCGGCGTGGGGCCGTGGGCCGAGGAACATCCCGGCGAACCCATCCCGACAGACCCGCGCTATGATCCCGAACTGTTGCGCGACGGCGACCGACGCAATGTAATGGACCGCTACCGGTATTGGTCGGTCGATGCCATCAAAGCCGATCTCGACCAGCAAGGCCGCCATCCGTTCGAAGTCGCCATCGAGAACTGGACGCACGACTTCAACATCGGCTCCATCGTGCGCACCGCCAATGCCTTCACCGCCAACCGCGTGCACATCGTGGGACCCCACAAGTGGAACCGCAAGGGCGCGCTCATGACCGAGCTCTACCAGCATGTGGAGCATCACCCCAGCATCGAAGCGCTCCTCGACGATGTGCGCCGCGAATCCGACGAGGCAGGGCTGCCAATGCCGCGCATCATCGCGCTCGATATCGTGCCGGGAGCCGTGCCGATCGAGACCTACGACTTCCCCGAGCGTTGCCTCATGCTCTTCGGTGCCGAGGGGCCGGGCCTGTCGAAGAAGGCACTGGAACTGGCGGATGACGTTGTGTACATCTCTCAGTTCGGCTCCGTGCGTTCCCTCAACGCTGGTGCGGCGGCGGCCGTGGCGATGCATGCGTGGATCGCCCAGCACGCTGCGCCGCGTGCCTGAAAGCACCGTGCTGCGTGTTTCGCGCGCCTTGCGGGTGCCGCTCCCTGTGCGCGGCATCCGCGCCCTGCGTGCGCCACATCGTGCCATGACCCAGCCCTGTCAATCCCCTATCAACGCCCTACCCGCACTCCGTCAACACCTCACATGACCTCTGCCCGCGCACATGAACCCGCGCAAACGCCCGTAATATCCCTCGAAATCACCATGAAATCCCCGCGGAATGCCCGTGGAATCCGCCCCGGCCGTGTCACGCTGAACTCATATAGTTGGGGACATGGCAACATTCACACGCAAAGAGATGGAGCATCTGGCAGATCTGTCCAGAATCGCTCTGACCGATGAAGAAATCACCCGTATGCAGGGCGAGCTCAACGTCATCGCCGACGCCATCGATGAGGTCCAGAAGGTCGCGACCGATGATGTGCAGCCGACCGCCAACCCGATTCCGCTCGAAGCCTATCTGCGCCCGGACGTGCCCGAGAAGCCGCTGACGCAGGAAGAGGCCCTCTCCGGTGGCCCGGTCACCGACCAGGGCATGTTCGTCGCCCCGCAGATCCTGGGCGAGTGAGGGGAAAGCCACAACCATGAGCACAACGAATAACGAATTGGTCAAGCTCACCGCCTCCCAGATGGCGGAGAAGATCCGTTCCAAGGAAGTCTCCAGCCGCGAACTGACGCAGGCCGAGCTTGACGTCATCGACGCCGCGGAGCCGCAGCTCCACGCATTCCTTCACGTCTCCGCCGACGAGGCGCTCGCCCAGGCCGATGCCTTCGACAAGAAGCTCGCCGCCGGCGAGACCGACGGCATGCCTGAGCTGGCGGGCGTGCCGATTGCGATCAAGGACATGATCGTGACCAAGGGCATCCCCACCACCGCCGCTTCCAAGATCCTCGAAGGCTGGGTGCCGCCGTACGACGCCACGGTGATCGAGAAGATCAAGGCCGCGGGCATGCCGATCCTGGGCAAGACGAACCTCGATGAGTTCGCCCAGGGCTCCTCCACCGAGCATTCCGCTTTCGGCAACACCTACAACCCGTGGGACAAGCAGCGCGTGCCCGGTGGCTCCGGCGGCGGTTCCGCGGCGGCAGTGAGCTCCTATGAAGCCCCGCTCGCACTCGGCACCGATACCGGCGGCTCCATCCGCCAGCCCGCCTCCTTCACCGGCAGCGTGGGCGTCAAGCCCACCTACGGTGGCGTGAGCCGTTATGGCGCCATCGCCATGGCATCCTCCCTCGACCAGATCGGCCCGTGCGCGCGCACCGTGCTTGACGCCGCCCTGCTCCACGAGGTCATCGGCGGCAACGACCGCCGCGACTCCACGTCCATCCCCGAGCCGATGCCGCCGGTGGTGGCAGCCGCCCGCGAAGGCCTGAAGCGCGACCTCAAGGGCGTGCGCGTCGGCCTCATCAAGGAGATCAGCGGTAATGGCGAAGGCTTCCAGCCCGGCGTCGCCAAGCGTTTCGACGAAGCGGTCAAGCTTCTCGAATCGATGGGCGCCACCGTGACCGAGGTGAGCCTGCCCCACCTGTCGTACTCCTTGGGCGCGTACTACATCATCATGCCGTCTGAGGTCAGCTCCAACCTGGCCCGTTACGACGGCATGCGCTACGGCCTGCGCGTCATGCCCCCGGCAGACGTGCCGCAGACCGCCGCCAACATGATGGCCTACACCCGCGAAGCCGGTTTCGGCGACGAGGTCAAGCGCCGCATCATCCTGGGCACCTACGCCCTCTCCGCCGGCTACTACGACGCGTGGTACGGCTCGGCGCAGAAGGTGCGCACGCTCGTCATCGAGGACTTCGCCAAGGCCTTCGAGCAGGTGGACGTGCTCGCATCCCCGACCGCCCCGACCACCGCGTTCAAGTTCGGCGAAAAGACCGATGACCCGCTCGCCATGTACTTGGGCGACGTGACCACCATCCCCGCCAACCTCGCCGGCGTGCCCGCCATCTCCGTGCCGTGCGGCGTGGACGACGAGACGCACATGCCTGTGGGCTTCCAGTTCTTCGCTCCGCAGAAGCGCGACGACGCCATGTACAAGCCGGCGGCGGCCCTCGAAGCCGCGCTGGAAGAGACGTGGGGCGGCAACATCCTCACCAAGATGGCCACGCCGTGGCTTGCTGACTGACGGAGAGGCAAAGGTTTCAAAATGGCAGAAAAATTGATGAAGTTCTCCGAGGCCGTCAAGAAGTATGATCCGGTCATCGGTTTGGAAACGCACGTCGAGCTGTGCACGAACACCAAGCTGTTCTGCCCGGCGCACGTGGAATTCGGCGGCGAGCCGAACACCCAGCTCACCCCGGTGTCGCTGGGCCTGCCCGGCAGCCTGCCCGTGGTGAACGCCACCGCCGTGGATTTCGCCATCAAGCTCGGCCTGGCCCTGCATGGCAAGATCAACGAGTGGAGCCAGGTCGCCCGCAAGAACTACTTCTACCCGGACATGCCGCGCGACTACCAGATCTCGCAGTACGACAAGCCGACGAACGGCGAGGGCTACCTCGACGTGGAGCTTGACGACGGCTCGATCTTCCGCGTGCCGATCGAACGCGCTCACATCGAGGACGACGCCGGCAAGAACACCCACGTGGGTGGCGCCGACGGCCGCATCGAGGGCGCCGACCATTCGCTGTGCGATTACAACCGTGCCGGCGTGCCGCTCATCGAGATCGTGACCAAGCCGATCACCGGTGTGGGCGCTCGCGCTTCCGAAATCGCCGGCGCCTACATGCGCACGCTGCGCGACATCGTCAAGGCGCTGGGCATCTCCCACGCCCGCATGGAGCAGGGCAACATGCGCGCCGACGTCAACGTGTCGCTGCGCCCCACGCCCGACGATCCGCTGGGCACGCGCTCCGAGACGAAGAATGTCAACTCGTTCCGCGGCATCGAAAAGACCGTGACCTACGAGATCCGCCGTCAGGCGGCGATCCTCGACGAAGGCGGCGAGATCCTTCAGGAGACCCGCCACTGGGACGAGGCCTCGCAGACCACCGCCGGCGGCCGTCTCAAGACCGATGCCGACGATTACCGCTACTTCCCGGACCCGGACCTTGTGATGCTCCACATCACGCCCGAGCACATCGAGCGCATCAAGGCCCAGATGCCGGAAATGCCGCGCGAACGCCGCAACCGCCTGCAGACCGAGTGGGGCCTCACCGATGACGCGATGCGCGACATCGTCAACGCCGGTGCCCTCGACCTCATCGAAGACACGGTGAAGGCCGGCGCCACGGCGCAGGGCGCCCGCAAGTGGTGGCTCGGCGAGATCTCCCGTGCCGCCAACGAGCAGGAGAAGTCGCTCGACGACATGCCGATCACCCCCGCCGACGTGGCGCAGGTCGAGAAGCTCATCGCCGACGGCAAGCTCAATGACAAGCTCGCCAAGAAGACGGTGCTCGGCGTGCTCGCCGGCGAAGGCACCCCCGCCGAGGTCGTCAAGAAGCACGGCTACGAGGTCGTGCAGGACACCGGCGCGCTCGAGGCCGAGGTCGACAAGGCGCTCGCCGCCAACCCCGACATCGTCGAGAAGCTCAAGTCCGGCAACATGAAGCCGATGGGCGCCATCATCGGCGCCGTCATGAAGGCGACGCGCGGCCAGGCCGACGCGAAGGCCGTGAGCGGGCTCGTGATGAAGAAGATCAAGGGCTGAGCCGGCTGCATCGCGCCGGCGCCCCGTAACGGGACGCGGTGCGTGAAATGCCGCCGCGCATGAACAGCGCCACGGGTCATGAACAGAGGGCATCGAACGATTCATCGTTCGATGCCCTCTGTTGTTTCATGCGCTGTCGTTGTTTCATGCGCTGTCGTTCTGTCTCTGTCTCCCTTCCTTCTGTCGTTTTCTACCTGCTGATTCCTGTGCGTCATTCCGCTGGTGACCTTCCGCATGGTGCCCTTCACTTTCACCAATTGCGAAGAAACCGTGGAGGTATCCACGCGGGGCTGACATCAGCGGCGTGGCTGGGCTACGATAGTGAAGGCAGAAAAAATGAACGCGGAAAATTGAACGCGGGAAATGGAATGCAGAAAAACCAAGACGCTGCAATCAGCGCGACGCGATACGCAGAAAGGGAAACGTCAGCACATGTCCACCTCAGCCGATGAAGCCGAAGCCGATGAAATCGATGCGTCGGAACGCACGCTTCCAGCGGTCATCACCATCCCTGACATCCGAGGGGAGATGTGTCTGCTGCGTCCCGCTACCTGGGCGGATTGCCAGCGCATGGACGACATCCACGCATTCGATGACGCCGAGACGATCACCGGCAAGTCATCCCAGGCAGAACGTGCCGTGGTGAGGGCATGGGTGTCGCGTTCCGTGGCGTGGTCCGGGGCAGGCAAGCCCGCTGTCGCTGGTTCCGCTGCGATGCCTGATTGGTCCGACCCTGAATCCCGAGGCGTCATGGCATGGGCCATGTACACCGATGCGCCGCGCAACGACGCTCATGAGGGCGCAGGCGGAGAGAAGGCGCCCGAGGCGAGCCTCATCGGCATGATTTTCCTCGTGGACATCGATGGATGGAATCGCTCCGCACGTCTTCAGGTGGTGCTCGGCGTGGACTACCGCGGCCGCGGCTATTCGCGAGACGCGATGCCGCGCGTCATGACGTATGCGTTCGCACGCCGCCCTGTGGGCCTGGGCCTCGAACGCATCTGGCTGAGCCTGCCCGATGCCAATACCCGCAACTCCAGCGTGTACGAATCCCTCGGCTTCGAACTTTCCGGCCGTTCGCGCAATGCGATGTGGGATAGTCGCGATGGCGAATACCATGACGTGCTCATCTACGACGAGATCGTGGAGGAATACGACCCCATCCGATCCCTCGCGGCATTCGGACTGCACAACATCATCGAAAACCCTGGCGTCAAGGAGGCACTGGCCGCGCGCAATGCCGCTGACGCTGCCGATTCCACCGATGACGGAAACGATGGAAATGGCATGAGCAGCGATGGCAATGCGCGCAACGCTGCCGATACCCTGAACTCCACTCACGTGCACCGGGAGGGCGTGGCGCCTGCCGTGGAGTCGGCGGTATCCGGTTCCAATGCCCGCGCCGCCCATGCCGATGCCGCAGACTCCACGGGTGCCAGTGAGCCCAAGAAATCCGCTGACGACGCCCTCGACGATGCGCTGAGCGAATTGAGCGGCGAGTATGATGGCTCGACCAGCGTGCACACCGATTGGGCATATAGTGACGATGCCCGCCAGCCCGACAAGAAGCGCGCCTGGTGGCGCAACCTGGGGCGTAACCGCAATCGCAAAGGAGACGAGTCGTGAGCGCCGAAGACCTTGACAACTACGAGACCGATGCCGAGCTGGCGCTTTACCGCGAATACCGCGATGTGATCAAGCTGTTCACCTATGTGGTGGAGACCGAACGCCGCTTCTACCTCGCCAACCGCGTGGACTTCAACGTGCGCTCCGCCGGGCAGGACGTCTACTTCGACGTGCAGTTGACCGACGCCTGGGTATGGGATGTGTACCGCCCGTCGCGCTTCGTCAAGAAGGTGCGCATCGTCACCTTCAAGGACGTGAACATCGAGGAAGTCCAAAAATCCGACATCGAGATACCCGACAATTTCGCCGGCTAGCGACAGCCGACGCGACACAGCTGCGTGCGGGTGCCTTCATATTGATGCCGTGCGGCATTGTGCTGATGCCGTGACATCGCCGCCGCGTGCTATAATCCTGTCTGTTTGTGCCGGGTTCTGCATCGCCGCGCAGATGCACAGCCCTCGAAGGTCCAGCCATGCGTGCCGAGAGGCAACGTTCATGGCGGATTGGCACGCCCCCGATGGCAAACCGGAGGGGACCGATTCGGATGCCGCCGCGATCGCGGTGCATCCCCGACAACGCTGATGCGCGGCGGCGCCGGAGGAACAATATGAACGCCGTTGAGGCATTTGAAGCCAAGCAGCTCGCCAACGCACCCGAAATCCCGGCATTCCGCCCGGGCGACACCGTCAAGGTGAACGTGAAGATCCAGGAAGGCGCGAACACCCGTCTCCAGGCCTTCCAGGGCGTGGTCATCGCCCGTCAGGGCTCTGGCCTGCGCGAGACCTTCGTGGTGCGCAAGATCAGCTTCGGCACCGGTGTGGAGCGTCGCTTCCCGCTGCATTCCCCGAGCATCGACTCCATCGAGCTCGTGCGCAAGGGCCGTGTGCGCCGCGCCAAGCTGTACTACCTGCGCAACCTGCGCGGCAAGGCAGCTCGTATCGTCGAGCGTCGCGACAACGTTGCCTAAGTGCATTCGTCGCTTGTGCACGGTCATGGTGGGTATCTGCATGATTGTCCCCGTGATCTGTGCATCGGCGGCATACATCGCGTGATGATTTTCGCATTGCAAGGGTCCACGGCTGCAAAGCCTGGGCCCTTGTACATTATGTTGGAAGCACAGACCCCGGGGATGGCGGCGAAATGACCTATCAGCAAGACGGCACGCGCACGAGCTCAAGCGCATATCACGAATCGAACACTTCCCGAAACGATGGCGCCGGCCAGAACGGGCAGCCGTCCAACCTGGGCATCACGCTGCGCGAGATCTTCCACTGGCTCGTGGTGCCGGTGCTCATCGTCGTGGTGCTGCGATGCTTCTTCTTCGGCATGTATGTGATTCCCTCCGGCTCGATGGAAGACACGCTGGGCATCGGCGATCGCGTGGTGACAAGCCGCGTCGCTGCCAGCAAAGGCGACATCAAGCGCGGCGACATCATCGTGTTCAAGGACCCGGCGAACTGGCTGAGCGTGAGCACCGTGGAATCCGGCTCCGACTTTCTGATCAAGCGCGTTATCGGCGTGGCGGGTGATCGTGTGGCATGCGAGGGCGGTGGCGCACCGATCACCGTCAACGGCATGGCGATCGACGAGAGCTCCTACCTGCGTCCTAACGCGGAACCCTCCGAATTCGCCTTCTCCATCACCGTGACGGACGGCAACCTGTTCGTGCTGGGAGACAATCGCGCCAATTCCGCGGATTCGCGCTATCACACAGGCGATGGCAATAGCGGCCTGGTGCCGGTCTCCGACGTGGTGGGCGTGGCGCTCGCCGTGTATTGGCCGATTGCCGACATGAAGACGCTGCGCAACCATGAGGATGTGTTCGCCAAGGTGCCCGACCCTGGCTCCACCGCGGCTGGCGCGGGCGCCAGCGATGATGACTATTCCAGCAGCGAGAGCACCGCGGCCGCGGCCGCGGGCAGTGGCACCGGCGACACCACAACGCTCACGCTCGTGCGCGTTGACTGAACGAGCCAGGCGGTTTGAATATGGCACAGGCTTCTACGGCGCAAGCACCAACGCTCGATTGGGAGCGCGATCTCGCGCACGATGCCGACGTCGTGCTGGGCATTGACGAAGTAGGCCGCGGGTGCCTTGCCGGCCCCGTGGCGCTGGGCGTGGCGGCGGTGCGTTCCCAGCGTTTGCTTGCGGGGGAGCGTGCCGTGGAGGGCGTGCGCGATTCCAAGAAACTCACGCCGCATCGCCGCGAGGCACTGCTGCCTGCATTGCAGCAGTGGTGCGATGCCTGGGCGGTCGGCTGGGCGAGCAGCGAGGAGATCGACCAATGGGGCATCTCGCACTGCCTGGGGCTGGCGGCATTGCGTGGCATCGCCGCGGTGCAAGAGACGCTGGCTCATCAGGCGCTCGCGCCTGATGCGGCGAGTGCTTTGCGTATCCATGCCATCCTCGACGGACCTAACGATTACATCACTCCGGCGATGGGCGCGCTCGATGCGCCCGCGCTGACGTTCCCCTGCGTCGTGTCCACGCGCGTCAAGGCAGATATGACCTGCGCTCTCGTCTCCACGGCGTCGGTGATCGCCAAAGTGACGCGTGACCGTTACATGGTGGAATTGGCGCAGCAGAATCCGCAATGGGCCGCATACGATTGGGCGGACAACAAAGGCTACGGCACGGCGGCGCATCGCGCGGCCATCGCGCAGCTCGGCGCGACACCCTACCACCGCCGCACCTGGCATCTCGTGTGAATGGCTCTGGCATTCAGTGTGAATGCCGCATCGCCGCGCGATGGGGACGACATCGGGAATCGGAACTGCGCGATGAGAGACAATGCGCGGAATGCGCAATTTAAAATGTTAGGGAAAGTGTGGAAACCCGCAGAATCAACAAAGGGAGCGGGCGACGGGAATCGAACCCGCGTAATCAGTTTGGAAGACTGAGGCTCTACCATTGAGCTACGCCCGCGCGGACCTGCGAACCGTTGCATGGCAGCGAATCCAGCGATGAAGCCGGATGCGAAGTCAGCGAACCGCTCGACATCCGAGTCACCATTATACATAACCCCACGAAATCTCCAATTCCGTTCGCTTGGTAATTCGTTGGAATTGTGTCCGTTCCAGATGTGACTGCAATTAGATATCTGCGTGTTGGTGGATTGTGTGTGGAGGGCATGGCATGTTACGTTGTGTTTGTCCGGCGTGGAGGATGCGACAAGCGACGATGATGCCTCCGGCTTGACCTGGGCGGGGTGACGCTGCGCCAGGATGAATATTCGAGGAAGGTGCTGGAGGTTGTCGTGCCGGACGCGGCGGTCAGCGGGGACGTGCGCGACATGCTCGTTCAATACGTGGGCTCCCACTCCCTCGACGGTCCTCTTCCCATACGACTCACACTCGTCATAGGAGGATGAAGAAGTTGGAAGTCAAAGTGCAGAAAATCGACCCTCAGCGCAGGATCGAACAGATTAGGTTGTTCCGGGTTGACGATGGAATCTTGGTGGGAAATCTGCTGGGTGAGAGCCCGATTTTGATCTGGCATAAGGAGGGATCCTGCTTCGTGGCTGCCGGCCCGGATTTCGCTCAGCGGCTTGGTGATGCTCTCGATTGCGCTCGTGAGGCGAGCGAAGCGCTTGACGAAACGCATTGCGATGAGGAGTGGATCGCTGATTTCAAGGAGCGTGAGGATGCCCTTCTTGCGAAGTCTGCGCGCCGTGGGGTGCCGGTGCCGTATTGCACGGTGCGGGTGCATGCGGATGGCTCGCTGTGGGGCGTGGTGGAGCCGCGGGTGGAGCAGTTCACGGCGACCGCGCAGCAGGTCTGCGCCTGGACGTGGACGCGCCCGCGCGCCGCAAGTCGATGGCGGGCAAGGCCGAGCGCCTCCTCGACCGCTGCGCCCGCCACACAAGCATCACCAGCACAGAAGAATGAGGTGTCCATACCCCGGCGGGCTGGTAGGGTGGTGGGGTAATGAATCCGCATAGTGCCGCGGCGGGAATGGCGCGGCGCACTGAGGAATCGAGCGACTCTCATGGCAGATGGACAGCGCACCTCGTCAGCTGATGGCACGACCGATGGGAAGAATGACGTTGACACGTCCAACGCCAAGGCTCAGCGCACAGCCGTAACCGCCGAAGAACGCGCTGCTGCGTGGGACGCATCCGGTTCCGCCACCCAGCAGCAGCCGGCTGACCAGCCGCTCACCGATGAGCAGATCGAGGCGAAGCTCTCGTATGCAGACATCCAGCGCCGAAAGTCGCGCCCGCGCTTCTGGCTGCTGTTCCTTGTCTCGCTGCTTGTGGCGCTCATTGCGCCCTATGGCATCGGCCGGTGGCTTGCGCTCAACCGTACCGACAGGCTTGTCACGATGCTGTCGTCCATCGATCCCAGGGGCATCGCGTTGCTCTCGTGGAGCGTCGCGGTGTTTTGCATGGTGTCGCTGTTCATGGCGTTCCTTGACAACATGAGGGTCAAGTGGACCGCTGCGTTCCTGGTCTTCCTGGGCTGTGTGCAGTTCATCTCCGGTTTCTGCCTGCTCAAGACCCGCTTCTGGTTCTCGACCTACGCCGTGTACGGCTCCGCCGCGGGGGCGGCAAACGCTGCGAACGTGGGAATCCTCGCCGCCGCCGTGGGCCTTGCCGTCTTTGCGGTGCTCTATGTGGTGATCCTTATCGCTGTGAAGAAGACATCCCCGCTCAACGTGCTCACTGAAGACTGGGCCGCCCTCATCATGTTCTGGACCATCGAAGTGGCAGCCCTCCTCATCTCAATCTTCAGCATCCTGCGCATGTTCGCGTGAAAGAACTGACCATTCATGTATGTGGGCGTGGCTCGTGTAGGCTTGCAACCGAGGACGGTTTCCTTTGGACGCGATCGCGGCCTGCCTGCCTCCGCGCGGCGTATTGCGCCGCCGTCGCCGGTGTACAGCCGGCCTTCGTTAAGGAGCCATTATGCTCAAGGGATTCAGGGAATTCATTTCGCGCGGCAACGTAGTGGACATGGCAGTCGGCGTCGTGATGGGCGCTGCGGTCACGTCGATCGTCAACTCCATCGTCGACAACCTCATCAACCCGCTCATCGCCATGATCTTCGGACACCCGGATATGTCGAGCATGCTGTGCATCCGTTTCAACGGCGCCACGATCAGCTTCGGCGCCATCCTCAACTCCGTCATCAACTTCTTGCTCATCGCCGTCGCTGTGTACTTCTGCATCGTGGTGCCGATGAACAAGTTCCGCGAGGCCGGCGCCAACGCCTTGAAGAAGGTCATGCACAAGGATGGCACCACTGCCGATGCCGCGGCCGCCGAGGCTGAGGACACCCGCACGCCCGACGAGATGCAGCTCGAGCTGCTCGGCGAGATCCGCGACCTGCTCAAGGCGCAGCAGGGCGAGCAGACCAAGTAGGCGAGCAGGCCAAGTAGGCGAAGTAGGGCGAACGGTGCCAAGCGAGCGGATCGGGCGGGATGTGCCGGTCGTTCACGTCGTGGCACCGGCATCGCGTGCAAGCGGCGTGGCGTGGTCACGGCATGCTGTATAGTGAGCTGTTGGCGTGTTCCGCCCGCGGATACAGAGCGCTACGGCACAGGGTCGTGGCACCGCGCAGCCAAAGTTTCTTAAGGAGGACTTGTGGCACTGAGCACTGACGAAAAGCAGGCTATCATCAACGAATATGCAACCCACCCGGGCGACACCGGTTCTCCTGAGGTCCAGGTTGCGCTGCTCACCAAGCGCATCAACGATCTGACCGAGCACCTCAAGAGCCACAAGCACGATCATCATTCGCGCCGCGGCCTCCTGCTCATGGTCGGCCAGCGTCGTCGTCTGCTTGGTTACCTCGAGAAGGTGGACATCAACCGTTACCGCTCCCTGATTGAGCGCCTCGGTCTGCGCCACTAAGAGTCTTCCGCCCGGGTCGTTTACGGCTCGGGCGCTTTTGCATATCGGAGGAATGGTTCGGAGGAACGACACGTGAGGAATTGGCCTGGCGCGGGTGCGCCGGGCAGTGAGGCATGAGGAAAGCCCCCGGCGCGGAAGGTATCGCGCCCGGTATGCCGAGGATGAATGAAGTAGAAGTAAAACCCACAACAGAAGGAGGAACCCTTGGAGGGTCCCGAAATCAAGGCAGTAGAAGCAGTCATTGACAATGGCGCGCGCGGAAAGCGCGTCCTGCGCTTCGAGACGGGTCGTCTCGCGCAGCAAGCTGATGGCGCCGTCGTCGCCTATCTGGATGACGACACGATGGTGCTGTCCACCACCACGGCAGGTTCCAGCCCGAAGGAGAATTACGATTTCTTCCCGCTGACCGTTGACGTCGAAGAGAAGATGTACGCAGCCGGCAAGATCCCCGGCTCGTTCTTCCGTCGCGAAGGCCGCCCGTCCACCGAGGCGATCCTCGCCTGCCGCATCATCGATCGCCCGCTCCGCCCGCTCTTCCCGCACACGCTGCGCAATGAAGTCCAGGTCGTCGAGACGGTGCTGTCCATCAACCCCGACGACGCCTACGACGTGGTGGCCCTCAATGCCGCCTCCGCGTCCACGATGATCTCCGGCCTGCCGTTCGAAGGCCCGGTCTCCGGCGTGCGCCTCGCGCTCGTCGACGGCCAGTGGGTCGCGTTCCCGCGTTGGAGCGAACGCGAACGCGCCGTGTTCGAGATCGTCGTCGCCGGCCGCGTGGTCGAGAACGGTGATGTCGCCATCGCCATGATCGAGGCGGGCGCTGGCAAGAACGCCTGGAACCTCATCTACGACGAGGGTCAGACCAAGCCGGACGAGGAAGTCGTCGCCGGCGGCATCGAGGCCGCGAAGCCGTTCATCAAGGTCATCTGCGAGGCCCAGAATGAGCTCAAGCGCATCGCCGCCAAGGAGACCAAGGAGTTCCAGCTCGTCCCCGAGTACACGGACGACCTGTATCGTCGCATCGACGAGATCGCCCACGCCGACCTCGACGAGGCGCTCTCCATCGCGGAGAAGCTGCCCCGCCAGGAGCGCATCGCGCAGATCAAGGAAGGCGTGCGCCAGCAGCTCGCCGGCGAGTTCACCGACATGGACGACGCCGAGAAGGAGAAGGAGCTGGGCAACGCGTTCAAGGAGCTGCAGCGCCAGATCGTGCGCCGCCGCATCCTGACCCAGGACTACCGCATCGACGGCCGCGGCCTGCGCGAGATCCGCACGCTCTCCGCCGAGGTCGACATCGTGCCGCGCGCCCACGGCTCCGCGCTGTTCCAGCGCGGCGAGACCCAGATCCTGGGCGTCACCACGCTCAACACGCTCAAGATGGAGCAGCAGATCGACGCCCTGAGCGGCCCGACCACCAAGCGCTACATGCACAACTACGAGATGCCGCCGTATTCGACGGGCGAGACCGGCCGCGTGGGCTCCCCCAAGCGCCGCGAGATCGGCCACGGCGCCCTCGCCGAGAAGGCGCTCGTGCCGGTGCTGCCCAGTCGCGAGGAGTTCCCCTACGCCATCCGCCAGGTCTCCGAGGCCATTGGCTCCAACGGCTCCACCTCCATGGGCTCCGTGTGCGCCTCCACGCTGTCGCTGCTCAACGCCGGCGTGCCGCTCAAGGCGCCGGTCGCGGGCATCGCGATGGGCTTGGTCTCCGGCGAGGTCGACGGCCAGATGGTCTACAAGACCCTCACCGACATCCTGGGCGCCGAGGACGCCTTCGGCGACATGGACTTCAAGGTCGCCGGCACGTCCGAGTTCATCACCGCCCTCCAGCTCGACACCAAGCTCGACGGCATCCCCGCCGACATCCTTGCCGGCGCTCTGCAGCAGGCCCACGAGGCCCGCCAGACGATCCTCGACGTGATCAACGAGTGCATCTCCGAGCCTGACGAGATGAGCCCGTACGCACCGCGCATCATCACGATGAGCGTGCCGGTCGAGAAGATTGGCGAGGTCATCGGCCCCAAGGGCAAGATGATCAACCAGATCCAGGAAGACACCGGCGCCGAGATCACCATCGAGGACGACGGCACCGTCTACATCGCCTCCGAAGGCGGCGAGGCCGCACAGAAGGCGCGCGATATCATCGATTCCATCGCGAACCCGCATGTGCCGCAGGTCGGCGAGCACTTCAACGGCAAGGTGGTGAAGACCACGAGCTTCGGCGCGTTCGTCAACCTCACGCCTGGCACCGACGGCCTGCTCCACATCTCCCAGATCCGCAACCTCACCGACGGCCAGCGCATCGATGCCGTCGAGGATGTGCTCAAGGAAGGCGACGAGGTCGAGGTGGTCGTGCAGTCCGTGGACGACCGCGGCAAGATCTCCCTCGCCATCCCCGGTTTCGAAAACCAGGAATCCAACCGCCCCGAGCGTGGTGACCGCGAGGACCGCGGCGAGCGTGGTGGCCGCTTCGAGCGCTTCGGCCGTGGCCGTCGCTTCGAGGACCGCGACGATCGCGGTGATCGCGATGATCGTCGCGGTGAGCGTGGCGAGCGTGGTGGCCGTGGCCGCCGTTATGACGACCGCGATGATTTTGATCGCGATGATTTCGGCCGTGACGATCGCGCCTCTCGTGAGGATCGTGGCGATCGCGATGACCGACGTGAGCGTCGCTCTAGCCGTTACGATGACCGCGATGACTTCGATCGCGATGATCGCCGTGGCGGTCGCGCTGACCGTGGCGACCGCTACGCGGATCGCGAGGATCGCGCCGATCGTGACGATCGCCGCTCCGACCGTGGCGATCGCGGTGGCCGTGGCCGTCGTTCTGACCGTGACGATCGCCGCGATGACCGCCGTGGCGGCCGCCGCAACGATCGCAACCCGCGCTACGCCGTGGATGACCAGTACGACGAGTACCGCGCCGAGCGCCAGGAGCGTTCCGAGCGCCCGCGCCGCCGTGTGCGCCGCGACTTCGACCCGTTCGAGGACTAGTCCGCACAATCCGGCTGTGCGCCGAGCGCTTGGCGGCTAGCGTGTAGCAGCACGGGTAGCGGCACGGGTAGTGGCACTTGCTGCCCAGCGCTAGTTTGCTACACAGCGCTAGTGCTCACTGCTTGGTGCAGTGCAGCTTAGTGCGCTACCGCGTGAATCCTGTTCCAACAGGATCGCTTAGCGGAATTACCAAGGCCGGGAGGCACGTCGAAAGACGTCGCCTCCCGGCCTTTTTCATGTTGTGCGGGGGAGTGGGTGCGTGGGAGTGGGTGCGGTTTTCTCTGAGTCGGCGAAGGCATTTTCGATTGTCAGAGGTTATGGCACCCGATTTACGGATTTTCAGAGGAAAAGACACAAAATCCGAGACCGCATTCTCTGACAATCTGAAATCCGAGAGCAGAGTCATACAATCCGGCACAATCCGAGTGCTGGAATGCCTGCCGATTCGCACACTGGCATCAGTCTCAGGGAATCCAGCACTACCGTGGTACCGGAACGTCTGCCAGAATGTCTTACGATTTGCGCGCCGGACAGGCTCTCAGACAATCCGACACCGAGTAATCACCGGAACCTCTGCGAATGTGCTCGCCAGTCAGACCGGCAGACATTCCGGCACCGCCATGGTGCCGTTTCCCATGAGTCTACGAGGGCATTTTCGATTGTCAGAGGTTATGGCATCCGATTTACGGATTCGCAGAGGAAAAGACACAAAATCCGAGACCGAATTCTCTGCCAATCTGAAATCCGAGAGCAGAGTCAGACAATCCGGTACTTCCTTGGTACCGGAATGTCTGACGATCTGTTTGCCGACCGAACCGGCAGCGGACTAGGCATCGACGCGAATCGGCGAGCCGGCCGATACCCCAAGCTGGACGTGTATCTCTCTGCCGAACTTGGCATCCTGTACAGCATTTCCGTTCAAATCGCCCCGAATGCTGGCCGAAATCCCAAGTTGGCCGAATTCCTTCCTGCCCAGCCGCAGCACGGTCTGGCGTGTGGCTGTAGTATGCGCGTATGCAACACTATGCAGCAATCGTCCACGCGCTCGCCGATGGCCAGACCGCGGCCGGCAGCCATATGGCAATCATCATCGTGGTCATCGTGGCGGTGCTGGTGCTCGTCGCGCTCACGGCGGCATCCGCCAAGCATCGGGGCGTGCGGCTCCAGTACCATTACCGCGCGCGCACGTCGGTGATGACGCGCCGCGAGGAGCGCTTCTATCGCACGCTCACCAACGTGCTGGGGCCGGGGTATCTCGTGTTCCCGCAGATGCACCTGTCCGCGTTGCTTGACTGGCGCATCAAAGGGCAGAACTGGAACGCCGCGCGCTCCAGCATCAACGGAAAGTCTGTGGATTACGCGGTGGTGGAGGCGGGCACGCTCACGCTGCTGTGCGCCATCGAGCTCGACGACCCCACGCACGACCGCCCCGACCGCGTGGAGCGCGACCGCCTCGTGGAGGCGATCTTCAAGGACGCCGGTCTGCCGCTCGTGCGGTTCCGCGAACCCGAGGAGATGGATGACCGCCAGATCCGCGACGCTATCTTCTCCGCATTGCGTAGAATGAAGCCATGAGTTCTTTGACAGAGGCACAACCCGCAACGACGCAGTCCGCAACGATGCAGTCCGCAGAGGCACAGCCAGCACACGCGCAGTCCGCAACGACGCAACCTGCACACGCGCATGCTGAGAAGTTGCAGGCCGCGAAGGCACATGCCAGGAAAATCCAGGCCGGGAAAGCCCAGGACGAGCTCACGGATGACGAGGTCCGCCAACTCACCGAGCGCATGGCGTTCGTGGTCGTCACGCCAAGCTGGGGCAGCCAGGAGGCACTGAGCCGAGGCAATCCGATTCCCGAGCTCGACGACGGCACCGAGGATCCGGCGAGGTTCGAGTTCAAGGACTTCCGCGACAGCGTGGAGTCGATGCGCATCAAGCCCAGGCTCATCGTGGTCGTCGACGGCATGGCGGATTCGAGGACCAAGGTCCGCGTCGAAACCGAGCAGCGCGCGCGTGACAAGATCGTCGCCTTTATCAAAGACAATGACGTGCCGCCCCAGCAGGCGGAGCGCATGCTGGGCGACTGCCCCGAGTGGGTGTATGTGAGCGGCGACCCCAAGAAAGGCCCCGCCCAGTGGCTCAATCTTGGCATGAAGGAAGCGTACAGGCGTGGCGCCGAATGGTTCTGGTTGCTCGACACCTACACGATCGTCCTGCCCGATGCGTTGCGCATGCTCGCCAAGTGGATGCCGGGCCATGACCTGATCCAGGGCCGATACCTTCTCGACCAGGATTGGGACGGCAGCTGCTACACTCCTGCGTCGTTCACTCAGTTCCACCCGGCGACGGGGCTCACCACGAACATCCGCCATCCGCGCTGCGGCAGGAGCGGCTACATGGTGCTGTCGGCCGCCACGGCGCGCGGCATGCTGGTGTCACGCCGCCTGGTGGACGCCATCGGTCTGCCCGACCCGCGCTTCGCGTTGCATGGCGCCGACACGATTTACACGTACCTCGCCTCGTTCGTCACCAACCCGATCGGCGTGCCCGACAAGCCCATCCGGTGGAACCTGCCTGCGGAGCCGAGCATGAAGGAAGTGCCGAATCCCCGGATCGAGATCTGGCACGGTGACTGCTACGTCACGATGCGCAACCGCGGCTACCTGGCGCGCTACCTGCAGCTCACCGGGGCGTATCGCCCGGTGCCGTTCGCTTTCGGCACCGCGGTGATGTTCTGCAGCCAGCTCATCCATATGCACCGCGCACACTATGCCGACACGACGCCCGCCGTCGTGGAGCTCATCAAGGGCTGGGTCGCGGCGCGCCGCATCATGCGCGACGAGACCTGGCGGCCGATGAAACCGCTGAAGCCGGCGAAGCTGTCGAAGCCGGCGAAACCGACACTCTGAACAGCGCACGGCTGAACAGCGCACGACTCTTCGAAGAACAATTAAGGAGCAATCATGGCAATCCCCATGCGGGCACTCGGACCTTTCACCACCACGGCGATTGGCGAAGGCGAAATGCCTCTCACCATCGAAAACAACCGCGGGCATGACGTGGGCATCCAGACCATCCACGCCGCGCTCGATGCCGGCTGCCGCCACCTCGACACCGCGTGGGCGTATTACACGCCGGGCGAGGAGGAGCAGACCGGCGAGAAGCTGGTGCGCGAGGCGCTCGATACGTGGGATGGCCCGCGCGACGAAGTGCTCGTGGCGACGAAGGTGGGCCTGCGCCGCGCATGGGATGGCGACAAGCCGATCTGGCCGCGCGATGGCAAGCCCGAGCACATCATCGAGTACGGCAAGCAGTCCGCGCAGGCGCTTGGCGTTGATACGATCGACCTGCTGTACCTGCACCGCCATGACCCCGAGGTGTCGTACGAGGAGTCGTGCGAAGGCTTGAAGGCTCTGCTTGACCAAGGCGTGGCGGCATGGGCGGGCGTCTCTAACGTCACGATCGAACAGCTCGACATCGCACGCCGCGTGCTGGGCAGCAAGCTCGTCGCCGTGCAGAACCAGTACTCCCCGGTGCACCTTGAGACGCAAGACACGATGGATTACTGTGCCAAGCTCGGCCTGGCGTTCGTGTGCTGGAGCCCGCTGGGCGGCTACCGCCACCCGTATGACGACACGAAGTTCGACCCGTTCCGCAAGATTGCCGCGAAGCATGGGGTGAGCTACCAGCAGATCGTGCTGGCGTGGGAGCTTGCGAAGGGCGATCACGTGTTCGTGATCCCTGGCGCCCACCGCCCCGAGACAATCGTGGATTCGCTTCACGCAGGCGATGTGACGCTTTCCGACGAGGAGCTGGCGTACCTTGGCTGACGGCGCGGAGAACCAGGCGCTTCCCGTCACGATTCCGCTTGTGCTCGCGCCAGGCGTGGAGGTGCGCTTCACCACGCGCCTGGGTGGGGCGTCGGTCGGTGACTGGGCGTACTGCAACCTCGGGTCGAAAGTGGGCGACGACCCCGCCCACGTGGCGGCGAACATGGCTGGGCTCGCCCATGTGATGGGCGCGCCGCTGCGGCTCATCCACCAAGTGCATTCCGCCATCGCTGTGGATGCCGACGCGCTCGCCGACCAGGGCGCTGATTCATACCATGTGGACGCGGACGCCCAGGTGAGCGCTCGCGCCGGCATGCCGCTGGGCATCTTCGGCGCCGACTGCCTGCCGGTGCTCTATGCCGATCCCGATGCCGGCGTGATCGCTGCATCCCACTGCGGCAGGCGAGGGCTTCAGCGCGGCGTGGTGCACGCCTGCGTGGAGCGGATGCTTGCCAAGGGCGCGCGCCGTGAGCGCATTAGCGCCATGCTCGGGCCGTGCATCTGCGGCACCTGCTACGAAGTGGGCGACGCGATCGCGCAGGATTTCAATGCGCAATTCCCTGGCACCGCCACCGTGACGCGCTTTGGGGGAGCGGGCATCGACATCGCTGCCGCCGCGCGTCAGGCGCTCGCCGCCGAAGGCATCGAGGGCGAGCGCATCGTGAGCGCCGTGCCCCGCGTGGCAGCGGCGACCTCGTACCTCAGGGATGACGTGGAGTTGCAGCAGTTGTGCGCACAAGACAACGAGGGCGATCCTGCGCTCGCGGAGCGTCTCGGTGTGATGGACCGCTGCCTGTGCACGGTGGAGAACCCGCTGTGGTACTCCCATCGGCGCGCATACCTTGCGCACAAGCAGCACGAGGGCCGGTTCCTCGCGGTGATCGTGCGCAAGTGATTGCGCCGAAGTGATTGCGCCCAGGTGATCATGCGCAAATGATTGCGCGGGCATAGCTCGAGCGGAGGTGACTGGGCGCAAGTGCACTCGCCTCCGCCGTCGCCCGCACACCTTAGCATGGCATTTATGTCAGATTCCTCTCAGATGCCGGTCATCGCCGTGGTGTTGGCGGCGGGCTTCGGCACGCGCTTCGACCCGAACGACCCCAAGCAGCTTGTGCAACTCGCAGGCCGTCCGGTGCTCGCTTGGTCGCTCGAGGCGTTCGAGGACTGCCCGGACGTGACCGACATCGTGGTCGTTGTGAATCCCCGTGTGTTCGAAGCGGTGGACAAGCTCGCCGACGACATGGGCTGCCGCAAGGTCAAGGCGCTCGTGCCGGGCGGCGAGACCCGCGCTGACAGCACGATGGCAGCGCTGTCGTTCCTTGTGGAAAACGGTGTGCCGCAGCAAGCCAAGCTGCTCATCCATGACGGCGTGCGCCCCTTCGTGTCCCCCAAGACCGTGGAGGACTGCGTGCGTGCGCTCGATACGTCCAATGCGGCGACGGTCGCGGTGCCGAGCACCGACACGATCCTGCTCGCTGCGCCCGCCGTGGGGTCGGCCGACCAGTCGGAGCCAGAGGAGGGCGCCGACCCATCGGAACAGCGCACCCAATCGGGCACTCCCGTGGTGCAGGCGGTGCCGGACCGTGCGATGACCTACCGCGCCCAGACGCCGCAATGCTTCCGCCTGGGCACCCTGCGCCGCGCTTATGAGCTCGCGGCGGGGGACGAGGGTTTCCACCCGACCGACGACACCCGCGTGGTGGTGGACTACCTGCCCGACGAGCCGGTGACCGTGGTGATGGGTTCTGACGACAACATGAAGATCACGACCCGCGCCGACATCGACGTCGCAGAGACCATCGCACCCCGCGCCCGTCGCATCCGTCTGATGGCGCGCCGCCGCCTCGCCCAGCAGATCGCCAACCCCGGTGCTGCAGGCGAGCAGAGCGAATCCTTTGAAGAATAATCGCGGCAGCCAAAGAATCCAGGATTTTGGCTCCGCGTGAGCGCCATGCATCAGCCATCGTGGATGTCGAACAATCAATGTGTTCGATATCCCGCGATGGCTGATTTTGTGTGGGATTTACTGCGGCAGGCTGATTTGCAATCAGTAATTGTCGCTGGTTAAATGGGGTTCGTCGAACGAAGGGGATTCGTTTCGAGCACCATGATGTCGTAGTGCTGTTTGCGTTTCCCTGGATTCGGCAATGAGCTGAAGAGAGGGAGGATTCCTTTGGCATTGCGATCATGCGGCGCAAGCCTTGCTCCAATCTCCGTGGAGAAAGCGAACCAAGAGCTCGATATCGATAAGAATTCGCTCGCCGCGAATGTGCTGAAAGGAATGAGGAGCTACCTTGGCGCGGATTTCTTCATGGATCGGGACGCGGAGGCGCTGACCGTAGATGATTGACATTGCGTCGGATGTGCTTTCCGGACTCTCATTCCAGTCTTTGGCTTCCTCGACGTATCGCGGGACGGGGAGTTCCTCAGGATTCGTGGCTCACGGTGCCCTGTGGTTGTGTCTTTTCCTTAGTTTTCCTTTTGTCGAGACGCTCATGCGAGGCGTGTGGGGATTGGCGGGCTTTCACATTGCCAAGTCGCATGGGGGATGCGCGGGCGTCATCACGAGGTACCGTGAGAGACGGGATTTTCCTTCGCTCTTGTGCCAGCTTGCCGTTCGATATACGCGCAACGGCATGGAGGAAGAGATGACATTCCTGGTGCGGCGGTGGGGATTGCATCGCGGCTTCCATGAGGGAGAGAAGGTCACGGTGTATGTGAACAATTTGTCGCCGAAGCCGGACTGCACGGGTCGGTGGGATTACTTGGAACTCAAGAGGGCTGGCTACCTTGCCCGCGGCTTTACCAGAATAATCGTGAGCGTGCTTGTGCTGTGAGCCATTGGGTTTGTGGCTTGTAAACCACCATCGTTATTTGATGAGGTGATGGCATTGCGGCAACCCGGGGCTATTGGACCATTCATGGATGTGTTCGCGTTCGATGCCATCGCTCTGATATTTGTTCATGGTGATCTTGTGCTGCCCGCTTGGGGAAAGGCCGGCGGCCCTGACCCGGACACGGCATGGAATGATGAGCCAATTCCCACGGTGAAACCCACTGGATTTTTCGATATCCGGGGGCTGGTGGAGTTTTTCCGTTGGCCTATGAATCCTTTCTTCCTTGCAGTGGTGCTGTTTTGGGAATGCATCATCGGCTACTGGCTTTCGGTGGGCTGGATGATTCTTCATGACTGGCCGCAGGACGAGTACTGGACGTTCGGCGCAGTGTGGGAGTGTTTCTTCCCGGTGTTTTTTGGGTCGTTCTTTCTCGCAAGGGCTGTAGTCGTCTTCGCATGCATGGCATCTTCGGCAGGACATCGTGTGGAGGGCCGGCTGTGCAAGTGGGATGGTGAGACGGGGCTGTTCGTGCCGCTCGTGTCATACCATGGCTTGGACGAGCATAAGGAGGTTCTTGTTTGCCCGGGCACGATACGAGGTCGCCTGATGCGTCCGATGGTGACGGCAGTGGACTACCTGCCTGACCTAGAGGACGGCTGCACGATGGACGTATATGTGTGCCCATGGAGGCATGGCAGGGATTTCCTGGGTGCCAACAGGCGCCACCAGTTTGCACTTGCGGTATGCAACTTCTTGGTGGGCGCCGCTCTGGTGGCGTTTGGCGGATACCTGTTCTATTCGGCGTTCTTCGTATCTGGCAGCGTGATGGGTGCGGAACCATTGTGGAAATGGTGCTATCCGTTGACGTGGCTACTGCCATATGTCATGGTGGCGGTATGGCAGCTGTCGCAGTGGAAGTATGGTTGGGGCGACAGTTTGCCATGGACGCCATGGCGCAGTTTCTTCTGGTGGCTTCGAGACGAAGGGAATGGGCGTCGTAACCAGCCGCGCCTATCCAGTGTCATCCGGGCGCGCGGGATGATGCAGAAAGAAGAGACAGAAGCAGATAATCGCGATGCTGCCAACAGCCAGCCGCGTTGGCCCCGCACTGCGTGAGC